>CAYPTV010000167.1:0-6593 GCA_964413505.1 uncultured Bifidobacteriaceae bacterium
ACGCGGAAATCCGTTGCGCCTGCGGCAACGTGATCAAGACGCGCTCCACCAAGCAGACCATCATCGTCGGCATTTGCAACGTGTGCCATCCCTTCTACACCGGCACGCAAAAGTTCGTGGACACCGCCGGCCGCGTGGACAAGTTCCAGCAGCGTGCCGCCAAGACCGAGGCCGCCAAGGCCGCGTTCGCCACGAAGAAAAAGAAAAAAGTCTAGCTGCCTGATTTCATTCCGCCCGCTCGCGCGAATGCGCTGGCGGGCGGATTTCTTTTTGCACAAATGGATTTGCGCCCGCACATCGAAAAATTCCGCCGCCGCTTTACGGAAATCGAAGCCGCGTTGAACGACCCGAAGGCATTCGACAATCCGCAGCGCGCGCAGGAATTGGCCAAGGAATACTCGCGACTGAAAGAACTGGTCGCGTGCGGCGACAGTTTTTTCAAAGCCGAGTCACAACTGGCGGAAAACCGCGCGCTGCTCAAAAGCGAACCGGCGGAATCCGAACTCGCTCAGCTCGCGCGCGAGGAAGTGGCGCGGCTCGAAATTGCGGAAAAAAAGCTCGCGCAGCAAATCCAGTTCGGCCTCGTGCCGCCGAACCCGACGGATTCGCGAAACACGATCATTGAAATCCGCGCCGGCGCAGGCGGTTCGGAATCCGCGCTGTTTGCCGCTGATTTGTTCCGGATGTATTCCCGTTACGCCGAAGCGCGCCGCTGGAAAGTCGAGCCGCTCGATTCCAGCCCTTCCGACCTCGGCGGTTTCAAGGAAATTATTTTTCAAATCAACGGCACGGACGTTTTCAAGCGGCTGAAATACGAGAGCGGCGTTCATCGTGTCCAGCGCGTGCCGGCGACCGAGGCCCAAGGCCGCATCCACACCAGCACCGCGACTGTCGCCGTTTTGCCCGAAGCCGAAGAAGTGGATGTGGAAATCAAGCCGGACGAAATTGAAGTCACGGTCTGCCGTGCATCCGGCAAGGGTGGTCAGGGCGTGAATACCACCGATTCTGCGGTGCAAATCCAGCACAAGCCGAGCGGACTTACCGTCCGCATCGCCGACGAGCGTTCACAAATAAAAAATCGCGCGAAGGCGATGACGGTTTTGCGTTCGCGTCTGCTCGAACGAAAAATTGCCGAGGAAAATGCGAAATATGCCGCGCACCGCAAGGACCAGATCGGCACCGGCGACCGGAGCGAAAAAATCCGCACTTATAATTTTCCGCAAAACCGCGTCACGGATCATCGCATCGAACTGACACTGTATAATCTGGCGAATGTCATCGAAGGCGAGATTGATCCGTTGATTGAACCGCTGATGACGCACGATTTGGATGAAAGGTTAAAGGCGTTAAATGGTTGAATCGTTGCATCGGGCGACGATTCACGATTCAACGATGTAACAATGTAACGATTGAACTAATTATGCAATTACCCGCACACATCAAGGGACTGGTTTTCGACTGCGACGGCACGCTGGCCGACACAATGCCGATGCATTGGCGCGCATGGCAGGTGATTGCCAAGAAATACAAATTAAAATTTCCGATTGACCGTTTTTATTCGCTCGGCGGCGTGCCGTCGCGCGACATCTTGAAGATGCTCGCCGAGGAACAGGGCGTCACGCTTGACCACATCCAGGCCGCGCATGAAAAGGAGAACGCATATCTGCCGCTGATGGCGGAAGTCGAACCGATTCACGCCGTCGTGGAAATTGCGGAGGAAAATTTCGGAAAAATCCCTATGGCCGTGGCGTCCGGCGGCACATTACCGATTATTGAACAGGTGCTAACGCATTTGAAGATCCGGCATCTGTTCGGCGCGGTCGTGACGAGCGAAATGGTGAAAAACCAAAAGCCAGCTCCAGATATTTTTGTCGAGGCCGCGCGGCGCATCGGTGTTGACCCGAAATCTTGCCGTGGTTACGAAGACACGGATTTGGGAATGCGGGCGATTCGTTCGGCGGGAATGGACGCGGTGGATGTGCGGGAAGTATTGAAGTCGTTACATGCTTGAATAGTTAAATTGTGAATCGGTGCCCGATGCAACGGATTTCGATTCACGATTGCCCCAACTTCTTCGATTTTTCCGTCGCGGCGCGGACGGCGCTCATCACGGTGGCGCGGAGCTTGCCTTTTTCCAAGGCGTGCAGCCCTTCAATCGTTGTGCCGCCGGGACTGGTGACCTGGTCCTTGAGTGCGCCGGGATGCTGGCCGGTTTCCAAAACCATTTTGGCCGCGCCTAGAACGGTCTGCGCGGCGAGCTTCGTCGCGATGTTGCGCGGCAAACCTGACGCCACGCCGCCATCGCTCAACGCCTCGATGAATTGATAAACATAGGCCGGCCCGCTGCCGCTCAGGCCGGTCACGGCATCGAGTAAATTTTCTTTGACTTGAATCGCGACGCCGACGGCGGACAGAAGTTTTTTCGCCAGATCGCCGTCAGCCACCGTCGCGGATTTTCCGAGCGCGAAAGCGGACGCAGCTTCGCCGACGAGCGCGGGTGTGTTGGGCATGACGCGAATGACGCGCGCGCTTGCCGGCAAAAGAGCTTCCAATTTTGAAATGGTCACTCCAGCTGCGATGGAAATGAGCAGGTGATTTTTTGTGAACGCGCCGGAAATTTCTGCGAGCGCGGCCGGAACCTGGTCTGGTTTCGTCGCCAGAATCAAAACATTTGCGAATTTCAGGACATCGGAATTAAACGCGATGGCTTTCGCGCCGGTTTCCTTGGCAAAGATGTTTCGCGCCACGCCATACAAATCGCCGGCGATGATTTCCTTCGGGAAAACAATTTCCGCGCGGACAAAACCTTTTGCGAGCGCGGTCGCCATCTTGCCCGCGCCTAGAAAGCCGATTTTCAGATTGGTTGCCATGAGAATTTTGTAACAGGCAATTTTGTCCGGCGGAAGAGAAATTGTGCTGCAAATCGCAGCTTGAATTAGCGCGGGCGAGAAATTATCATCATGTCATGGCTAGTTTCAGTAGATTTTAATTTTTAAAATGTCGAGCCGACGGACATGGGAAACGTTTGAAGCGATGCGTGACGCCGCCGAAGAAGGCGACGCGCAGGCGCAATGCTATCTCGGCGTGTGTTTCCAAAACGGCCAGGGCGTGCATCAGGACAATCAAGAGGCGGTGAAATGGTTCCGGAAATCAGCGGAGCAAAACGATCCGGTGGCACAATGCTATCTGGGCGTCTGCTACATGACCGGCGCTGGCGTGCCGCAGGAATATTCCGAGGCGGCTCGGTGGCTGCGCGAGGCGGCGGAACAGGAAGATCCGGCGGCACAGTTCAACCTCGGCCTGCTTTACGAAACCGGCCAGGGTGTGACTCAAAATTACGCCGAGGCGGTGAAATGGTATAAGGAATCGGCGGAGCGCGGCTATCCCGTGGCGCAATTCAACCTCGGCGTCTTTTACGAGACCGGGCAGGTTGTGGAACAGGATTTTGCCGAGGCTGCCAAATGGTATCTCGCCGCCGCCGAACAGGAATGCGCGCCTGCTCAATGCAATCTCGGTCTTTGCTATCAGACCGGGCGCGGCGTCGAGCAGGACATGCAGGAAGCGGTGAAATGGTTTATTCGTGCCGCGCGCCAGGGCGACAAAACCGCGCAGCACAATCTCGGCTTGCATTATGCCGCGCAAGAAGACCGGGATGCCGATGCCGCAGAAGCTGCCAGAAACAAGCCGCGATAATTCAGCGCGCCAGTTCAGCGAGCTTTGCCGCCGCGTTGCCCCCGTCAATTGTTTCAACGGCCAAATCCCAGCCTTCGACGAGCGAATTTGATTTTCCTGCGACGAACAACGCCGCCGCCGCATTGAGCAAGACCGCGTCGCGTTTTGGTCCGCGTTCCTTGCCGGACAAAATTGCGCGGACAATTTTTGCGTTCGTCATTTTATCGCCGCCAAGCAGATCGGAGAGCGTGGCGGGCTGCAACGGAAAATGTTCCGGTTTTGTCGTCGAGACCGTGAATCCGCGCTCCTGGTAAAATTCGGCGATCGTGTTTTCACCGAGCGTGGAAATCTCGTCCAAAAATCCTGCGCCGGGAATTTTTCCGCATACGACCATCGCGCGACGGACACCGAGAGATTTCAGGACGTGCGCGAGCGGCTCGCACAATTCAGGGCGCGGCATGCCAACGAGCATCGCGGACGGGCGCGCGGGATTGAGCAGCGGGCCGAGCAGGTTGAAAATTGTCCGCTGCCCGCGCTCGGCGCAAAGTTTTCGCGCGGGCGAAATGTTTTTGAACGCCGGATGATAATTTGGCGCGAAGAAAAACGCGAAGTGGCGTTCGCGCAGCGCGCGCGCGGCTTCTTCGGGCGACAAATCAATTTTGATTCCGAGCGCTTCAAGGACGTCCGCACTTCCGGCCTGCGAAGTAACCGCCCGGTTACCATGTTTGGCGACGGTCACGCCGGCTGCGGAACAAATAATCGCAGCCGTCGTGGAAATGTTGATCGTGCCGAGCCGGTCGCCGCCGGTGCCGACGACATCGAGGATTTCGCGCGCGCGGGTTTCTGCGTCGAGCGGGGGCTGGATTGATTTGTCCCGCAGCGCGCGGGCGAACGCGGCGATTTCTTCCGGCGTCTCGCCTTTTTTCGCGAGCGCGGCCAGGAAATCCGCCTTGACGGTTGCCGGAATTTTTTCGTCGGCGAGCCGTTCGACGGACTGGCGGATTTCTTCGTCCGTCAACGGGCGCGCGTCGGCGATCTGGCGTGTGAATTGTTCGAGCACGCGAGGAGTTTAAGCGTTGGCGGGCGCGGCTCAAACTGAAAGTTCGCGTGACAGGGGCGGAAAATCGCGTAACTTAAGGCCGTTTCCCGCGTCTTGTAATTGTTTGACGCGTCGCAAATAATTTTATGTTGAAATGGTTGATCATTTTTTCCGCAATCGTCGTTGTCGCGGCTGGCGGCTTCTGGTTTTTTCATCGCGGCACCGGTGCCGGGCCGCAGTATCAGACGACGGCGGTCGAGCGCACGGAGTTGACGCAGGTGGTGACGGCGACGGGCATTTTGAACCCGGTGGTGAACGTGACCGTCGGCAGCCAGGTTTCGGGCATCATCACCAAGCTCTATGTGGATTTCAACTCGCCGGTGAAAAAAGGCCAGGTGATCGCGGAAATTGACCCTGCGACTTATCATGCGGCAGTCGAACAGGCCACGGCCAATCTGGCGAACGCGAAGGCGAACCTGGAATTGCAGCAGGCCCAGGCGGAGCGCAGCGCCGAATTATATACGAACAAATTGATTTCCGGATCCGATTACGACACGGCCATCGCCACGCTGCACGAAGCCGAAGCGATGGTTCAATTGGACCAGGCTTCTCTCGACAACGCGAACGCCAACCTCGGCTACTGCAAAATTCTTTCGCCGGTGGACGGCGTCATCATCCTGCGCGCGGTGAACGTCGGCCAGACGGTGGCGTCCAGCTTCAACACGCCGACGCTCTTTCAAATCGCGAACGACCTGACGAAGATGCAGATTGACACCAGCGTGGCCGAGGCCGATGTCGGCGGCGTTGTGGAGGGCCAGAGCGTGGACTTCACCGTGGACGCGTATCCGTATCGCAATTTCAACGGCATCGTCACGCAGGTGCAGAATTCGCCGACGACCGTCAACAACGTGGTCACTTACGACTGCGTCATCGGCGTGACGAATGCGGATTACAAATTGAAGCCGGGCATGACGGCGAATGTCTCCATCATCATCGCACAACGGGAAGACGCTTTGACCATTCCCAATGCCGCGCTGCGATTCCGTCCGCCGGACACCGCCGTCGTGCAAACCAACAATGCCAGCGCAGCCGCAACGGAAATTTCCCAGACGACCAATGGCGGCAATCGCGGGGCTTATGGGCAGGGCGCGCGCCGTGGCGGCGGACGCGCACGCGGCGAACGGCCGGTGGTTCATACCATTTATGTGCTTTCGGGAACTGGAAAAAATGCGGCGCTACAGGCGGTGCAGGTCAAGACCGGCATCAGCGACGGCATTTCGACAGAAGTTGTTTCGGGCCTGGACGCAGGCGCGCAGGTTGTGACCGGGATGGTTTCCACCGGCGCTGCAACTCCGGCCGCCTCCTCAAATCCATTCGGCGGCGGCGGGCGCCGGTTCTGATTTTGAAAAGCCTGTGCAAACCAACCACGTCATCAAGCTCGACGAAATCCACAAGACGTATCATACGGGCGAGGTGGACGTCCATGCCGTGCGCGGGATTTCGCTGGAGATTTCCCCGGGTGAATTTGTCGCCATCATGGGTTCGAGCGGCTCCGGCAAATCCACGTTGATGAACATGATCGGCGCGCTCGACCGGCCGACGGGCGGTCATTACTGGCTTGACGGCATTGACGTTTCCACGCTTGGCCGCGATGAACTGGCGGATGTGCGCAACGAAAAAATCGGCTTTGTCTTCCAGGGCTTCAATTTGCTGTCGCGCACGTCCGCGCTGGAAAATGTCGAGATGCCGATGCTCTACAACCGCCAGCGCATCCATGCGCGCGAGCAATTTGAACGCGCCACGCATGCGCTCGAATTGGTCGGCCTCGGCGACCGTGCCGGCCATCATCCCAACCAGCTTTCCGGCGGCCAGCAGCAGCGCG
>CAYPTV010000168.1:0-6577 GCA_964413505.1 uncultured Bifidobacteriaceae bacterium
CATTTTTGCGGCACCGCGCAACTGAAGGCGGTTTGGGGAAACGAATGATTGCAGCAGCCGATGTGAGTCATCTCATTATTCCAAAATTCCGGAGAAGTTTTAGAGCGGACTCACATCCGCTGCTACAGATGTGGCAGGCGGAAGAATTGTTTCAATACTTGGAACCCCTTTTTGATTCACCACCAAGTCACCAAGGCGCGAAAAAATCCAACTTGGTGTTCTTTGTGTCTTGGCGGTTAAAGCTCAACTCGCCACTGCACTGCGGCGCGCAAAGATTGTGTCAATTCTTGGGACCGACTTTTTTATTGCTGCTGGACACGGTAGAACCGCTGATTGTCCGTGTTGATGGGGTTGGTTGCGGACAAGATGGTGTTGGAGGCGGTGATGGTGCCGCCGATGTTAACCCAGTTTGTTTGGAGCAAGTTCGTCTTGTATTGCAATTGATATACGCCATTGCTGACGGTGTTCCATGTGAGTATAAGCTGCCCATTCGTCAATATTACCGGATGGAACACTGGCGCAATAACTGCCCCTTGAGATGCCACTACGCTGATGTCATCAAGACCGAGAAAGCTGGGGTCATCCCGGAATCCGAATTGAAGAACCGTGCTGGTTCCAGTGGCCGTGACCGTTAACTGAATGTTTGTCCACCCGATGGCGGGAAGATTTGTTTGATCAAAAAAAGTGTTTCCATTCCATGACACACTAAACTCATTGGGAGCTGATCCATTAGGGCTATCCAGCCAAAGCGAGAGCAAATAGCTTGTTCCTGAAGTCGTAGCCAGTGTTTGAGAAAGAAAACCTAGCGACCCAACTGGCCCCAATGACGCACCAAATGTGCCGGAGTGGGCATATGCGGAATTGGTGGCCACAAAAGTTGAAGTAAAATTCCCATTGGTCGTCCAACCGGAGAAATCTCCCGTTTCAAAACCGCCGTTCTGCACGAGATTGGTCGTTCCCGCACCAGGCACGACATTGAACGGATTGGATGATCCCGTATGCCCCGCGCCATCGTTGGCCATCAGAACCACGTTCGAGCCGGCTTGCTGCACCGCCAGTTCGCCCGTCCAAACACCGTTGACGAAGGGGCCTGCGCTGGTTGGTGTTACGACAATCGGAATGCCACTGCCGCGAATGATAATATCGTCCAAATACCACCCTTCGGTGTCATTAGATACGGCGTCAACGGTGTCAAAGCGGAACCGCAGTTTGATTGTATAACCAGCAAACGCCGAGATATCCACCGTATTTGAAACCCATAGTCCTGAAGTGAGGTTGGTCAGGCCACCAAAGGTATTTTTGACAGCCACGGGGGTGTAAGAAAGACCGTTATTCGTGGATACTTCCACATACGCGAGGTCATAATTGGTCAATGCTTCGACGTTCATGAGGTAATTGAAGGAAAGCGTTATAGTCGTCGGCGCGGCGGGCAAATTGAGGGCGGGTGAGATCACCACGCCGCCATTGTTGGTGCCATTATCGTAGTTGCCCCCCCCGCTTGGACTTTCGCCTTGACCGTAATACAAGCTGTTGGTTGGGCTGTGGCCTGGGTCGTAGGCTCGACCGGTGCTCAAATGCCAAAGCCCGTTTCCGCTGCCGAAGGTATTATCAATGACGAACCCTTGAAGACCGGACTCGAAGTTGAAGTTGTAGAGCGTGGCGGCTCCACCGCCGCTTGCGGAAATACCCACCGTGCCATTGAAGTTGGTGGCCACCGTGCTGACAGCATTCCATACGGTAATGGTCGCTTGGAAGGGAGTTCCGACTCCCTGTGTCGCGGCAATGGCGTTCCAAGTAAAATGATCCAATGTCGGAGGCAAGACTGTCTGGGACGCGCCATAGGACAGGATGTTGGCCAGCAGATTATCCGCCTGGGGTTGCGGCGAGTGAAAGTGGGGCAGCGTCATGCCGCCGAACAACACATGGCCCAGTCCGGCCGATGTCTCCGCAAGAATGGCAAGATTGTTGATGGAGTTTTCGATTAACGGGTTCAACCCAGTGCCACTGATTGTCGCGTGAGCGAAGCTGTCGCCAGTCCAGTTGGTGCCCACAGGGAAGAACGGGCCATTGAAGATGGGGGCGGCAGGGTTGACCGCCTCCGCGCTGGATGTGAAGGTCACACCATAAATGAGCGTCACGCCGAAGCCGAAGTTGATGTTGCCGCCTTGGTTCGGCGCAGCGTTGAGGAAGAGGCTGCCACCATTGCTGACCCAATTCTGCATCGCGGCCAGATTGTTATTCAGAAATGTGGCCATGGCGTTGGCATTGTCATCGCTCCCCTCCATGAAAATAAAAGTGTTGGACGGCGAAAATAGAGCTGCTGGATTGACGGTTTCGTAGAAGTTGGTCTGCCAATTTGCCCCAAAAACCGTTGTCAAAGCGACTTCGTCATCGTCACTCCCCCAAGGATCGCCGACCGAAGAATGGACGAAAGCCACGTTCGTGATTGAGGCCCTAGAGACCACTGTCAGCACCGCGTTGGAACTGTTGGTCGAGCCGTAGGCGTTGCTCACCAAACAACTGAACTGGCTGCCGGAATCGGTCAACTGGACGTTGTTGGTCGTGTAAATGGAATTGGTGGCTCCGGCAATGGCCGTTCCATTGCGCATCCAGAAGTAGCTCAATGGCAGGTTGCCGGTGGCCGTCACACTGAAGCTGGCCGTGCCACCCACAGGCACCGTCTGATTCACAGGTTGCTGGGTAATCGAGGGCGGCAGGGCCACAACGGTCAGCGTCGCCATCTGGCTGTTGGTTGTGCCGAAGGCATTGCTCACCACACAACTGAACTGGCTGCCGGAATCAGTCAACTGGACGTTGTTGGTCGTGTAAGTCGAATTGGTTCCTCCGTTGATGAACACACTGTTCCGCTGCCAGAAGTAGCTCAAAGGTGCCGCGCCAATGGCTCCCACTGTGAAGGTTGCATCATTGCCAGTGGGGACGGTGACGCTGACCGGCTGCGAGGTGATGCTGGGAGGATTCGTGCCAAACGACGCGAAGGTGTTCGTCACTTCCGTTTTGGAATTCCCAAAGACCGTATACCAAACCACGCTCTGGCTCTGACCTGCGGCCAAGGTTCCGTAGTTCTGGGCGAGATTGATGTCAATATCCGCTTCGGCCCCGTTCGGATCAACCACGGTCAAGTAAGAATATGCGTTTATATTGTTGAAACCCGCTGCACTGGGAATTTGGAATCCCGAATCGGAACCGAAACCGACGCTCAGGCCCGTGTCAGGACCGGTCGCTATCACCATGTCATTGCTGGCGTTGACCGAAACCACATCGTTCAGGGTGGCGGAGACGCCGTAAGCAACGGAATCCTGATCCGGATCGGCAGTGTCCAGGGTAACCACGTTCGTCAGCGCCGTTGCACTGGTATTCTGAAGCGTGTCCACAATTTGTATAATCTTGCTATCGGTTGCAAAAGAAATATCGCGCGTAAAACTGAACCCCGGAATGACCACTCCGCTAATCAAAGCTCGTTGCAGCGTGCCACTGCTGAGGTTGCTGACGGTCACACTGGTAAAACCGCCTACCACGGGCGCACTGCCGTTGACATAGTTAGTGCCACCCACCCCGACGATATAGTTATAGACCGGCGTTCCCGGCTCCCAGAAATCAACCCCAGAAGCGCCGCCAGTGCCAGCAGAATTATATTTAGCTCCCGTATTGGCGGCCAGAAAGACACCATTGATTTGTATCGGCAGGTAGAGGTAGTTACCGGTCAGGAAAACCGGCCCGGCCACGACCGTCAATGTGGCGTTGGAACTGATGACCGTCCCGTAAGCATTGCTGACCACGCAACTGAACTGGCTGCCGGAATCGGAAAGCTGGACATTGTTGGTCGTGTAGCTGGAGGTAGTGGCGCCGGTGATCGGCAAGCCGTTCCGGCTCCAAAAATAGCTCAACGGAGCCGTGCCCGATGCGGCGACGCTAAAGGTAGCGGCCCCGCCGACCGCAACTGTTTGGTTGACCGGTTGTGTGGTGATGACCGGGAGACTTGGCGGGAAGAGGAGGCTGACGTTGTCCAACACGAATTGTTCCCCGCTGCCGCCGTAGCCGGGGTGAGGGGTGCCGCCGGAGGAGATGAACTGCACCGAGGTGACGCCCAGGTAATTGAACTGGATCAGTGTCGGAGCGGTCGCGCTCAAGATGTAGGTGTTATCATAAATTAATGAGGCGTTGTTGTATCCCTTCACTTCGACCTGCAGATTGTCATTCCAAGCAGCCGTCATGTAAGCGGAAAGAATGTCGAACGGCACAGACGAGCTAATAGTCGCAGGCGTGCCGTAGTTGTTAAAGGCGACATTTGGGGATGATACAGTGCCAGCAGTATAGCCACTCGGCTGGCCATAAGTTACTCCGTCCAGATAATAAAAATTGCTCCAAGTCAGGCCATTGTAATCCACCGGAACCGGCAGGCCTGAGCCGGTCAAATCGTCAAAGGTGACTATTGCCGGGCTTCCTGACAGAACGGTAAGCAGCGCGTTAGAACTCGTCGCCGAACCCAGCGAGTTGGTAATCAATACGTCGTAGGTTCCCGTCTGGTTGGTGGTGAGATTAGCCAAGACGAGCGTCGCATTGGTTGCATTGGGGATGTTAGTCGCATCAAACTGCCATTGGTAGAACAGGGGTAATCGTCCCGACGAAAGAACGCTGAAGATAGCGTTGCTCCCGACCAATGCCACTTGGTTGGCAGGCTGGGTGACAATGATGGGCGGGCCGTCGGCGCTGACCAGCGGGGTGACTTGAATGTCATCCAAGCCGAGAAAGCTTTCGTCGTCTTGAAATCCAAATTGCAGGACGGTGTTGGTGCCGATAGCCGTGACATAAAACTGGAGGTTGGTCCAGCCGATGGCGCCGATATCAGTTTCATCAAAGATCGGCGCTCCATTCCAGTCCACCGTGAATTCATTCGGAGAAATACCGTCCGGGCTATCCAACCACAAAGAGATCAGGTAAACCTGCCCCGCGACCGTCGGCAACGATTGCGAGAGATAGCCAAGCGAGCCTGCCGGTCCCAGCAACGCGCCGTAATGTCCAGAGTGAAGGGCGGGAGAACCGCTGCTGACCGAACAATCAGCGAAATTACCCGACTCACCCCAAGAGGAGAAGCTGCCGGTTTCAAATCCCCCGTTCTGCACCAATTGCCCGCCCGTCACGGCGGCTTCCACCGTCAGGACAGCCCCGGTGCTGGTGACTGTGCCGATGGCATTGCTGACAACGACGTTATAGGTTCCAATGTTGGCTGACGACGCGCCATTGATCGTCAGGATTGGTGTCACGGATCCCGAAATGGCACCTCCATCAACCAAGTTGGTTCCATTCTGCTTCCACTGGTAGGAGAACGGCGCGGTGCCATCCACCGTGACCGCCAACTGAACCGTTGCGCCCACGAGCACCGTCTGGCTGGCCGGTTGCGAGATGATAACCGGTCCGGAGGGAGTGATAGTCAGAACCGCGTTTGAACTGACGGCCACTCCTGCTGCATTGCTCACCACCAGCGAATAGTTTCCGCCATCTGCAGCGGTCACGTTGCTAATCGTCAGGACACTGATAGTGGAGCCATAAATGGCTCCGGTCAAATTGGTGTGAGAGCCAGAGACTCTTACCCCGTCCGTTAGATTGGTTCCGTTACACTGCCACTGGCAATTTAATGGCAATCCCCCGGCTACACCTGCAGTGAAAGTTGCCGTGGCTCCTCCGATTACAATCAAACCAGTCGGTTGGGTCGTAATTACAGGAGGCTTGATGATTGTCAAGGAAAAGGCACGGCCTTGGACGCTGCCATCCGTCAGATTGGTGAATGAGAGCGTCGTAGCGTAAGTTCCCGTAAGCAAATTGCTGGCAACCGTGTTCAAACTTACTATGACCGTCGCCGCCGTCCCGCCGGGAGTCAGTGTGCCGCCGTCGAGCGAGACATTTAGCCAGGGCACATTAGCGCCCGCAACCCAATCGAGAGCCGCGCTGCCTCCGTTAGTCAAAGTATAGGTTTGCGACGCCGGTGTCAGCGGTCCGCCCACGCCGCCACTGAATGCCACGCCGGCCACAGGTGAAATTTGCAGCGGATCCGGTGGCGCCAGTTGGTTGACCAGATTACTTCCTCTTGGCGTGCCCCAGCCGGTGCAAAGATCGTAGCCCGTCACGGCGTAGAAGTTGGCCGGGCTCTCGCTCCAAGTGTTGTTGCCCGTGACAATGTCGTGAAAACAATTGTTATAGTTGACACTTTTGCCGAGTGCATAGATGGCCGGATTGATGAAGCCAAGCGTTGGACGACCATTGGCCACGGCTTGTTCATTGACCAAAGCAACAAAGGCCGCCCACAACGGCGTCGCACAACTTGTGCCGCCGAAAGACCCGCTCGCGCCGTCATCGTAAACGACAAATACATTGTCCGCCGTGAGCGCCACGTCGGGGATGTTGCGATAGGTGGTGGAGCCATGATTGCTGACCATGCTCACGCCCAACTGCCAGGTCGGAATCGGGTAGGTGATGCTGATGCCGCCACCAGTTCCTATCCCATCATCATACGGGGCATATTCAACATCCCAATTCCAAACCGTTTCCGACACCCACGCGC
>CAYPTV010000169.1:0-6550 GCA_964413505.1 uncultured Bifidobacteriaceae bacterium
TGGCGATGAGCGGTGCGTCCTCCTGCCAGTTGCCGACCATGTAGGTCACGCCGTCCTCCGCGTGGCCGGGCGTCTCGCGATGCGTCACGCGCAATCCGCCGAGATGGACGATTTCCGCCGTCTTGTTGCGCTGATCCACCGGCGCGTTTTTGGAGCCGGAATGAATCCGCGTCTTCGGCCACGCCTCCCGGATTTTCGGCAGCGCCTCGACGTGATCCCAGTGCGAATGCGTGATGAAGATGTGTTTGAGCTGAAGTTGTTCGGCGGTGATGCAATTGAGAATTGGCTTCGCTTCCAGTCCGGTGTCGAAGAGCGCCGCGTCGCGCGTGACTTCGTCCCAGACCAGATAGCAGTTCACGGAAAGTCCGTCCGCGCTGGTGGTGATCACTCGAATTTCGCGCCAGATGGACAAATCCTTCGGCGACGGCAGCCAGCCGCCGACGATGGCTTCCAGCTTTTGCGGATCTAGTCCGATTATTTGCGCGAGCGCGGTGAAATTTATTTTTGATGGAAAGCTTCCAGTTTCTTCAAGCGCGGATAATTCAGTTTCGGAAATGTCGGCGGCATTCGCAGCGGACGAAACTGAAATGTTATTCATCGCGCGGGCTTTGCGGATGATGTCGCCGAGATGGTCTTCGAGATTCATGCGGCGTAAAAGTTAGCCGCGCGGCGCGCATCGCCGCAAGCTTTCGCTGCGTTTATCAAACCAAGACGGTGGCGGATTCCTCGCTGAAAACATTTTTGCCGCTGACAATTGTCGCCACGGCTTTGCCTTTGAGCTTCCAGCCCGAGAACGGGCTGTTCTTCGACTTGCTCGCGGAATCTTCCGCGCGGAAAATCCATTCTCCATCCGGGTCAAAGACCGTCACGTCCGCGTCAGCGCCGACGCTTAATGTGCCTTTGTCCAAATTAAGCAGGCGCGAGGGATTGACGGTGAATTTTGCGATCATGTCCGCGAGCGAAATTCTTTTCGTGTGAACCAACTGCATAAGCGAAAGCGCAAGCTCCGTTTCCAAACCAGTGATTCCGAACGGCGCGTAATCGAATTCCACTTCCTTTTCGTAGTCGCAGTGCGGCGCGTGGTCGCTGCACAAAATTTCAATCGTGCCGTCGGCCAAGCCTTCGAGAATCGCCTCGCGGTCGCGCGCGGTGCGCAAAGGCGGGTTCATTTTGAAATTCGTGTCGTAAGCCGGCCATGCGGGAAGTTCGTCGGTTTGCGTGTCTGCCAGAATTTTCCCGTCGTTCGCCCAGAATTTTTCACTTCCAGCAACCGCCGCGTCGGTCAAAATAAAATGATGAGGGCACGCTTCGCCGGAAATTGGCACGCCTCGTTTTTTCGCCGCGCGCAGCAGCGCCACGCTGCCCGCCGCGCTCAAATGCTGGCAGTGGATTTTCGCGCCGGTGAGTTCGGCGAGCAAAATGTTCCGCGCCACAATCATCTCCTCGCCAGCTGAAGGCCATCCGCGCAATCCGAGCGCGGTGCTCCAGTAACCCTCGTGCATCACACCATCGGTCACGAGCGAATAATCCTGGCAATGGTCCATCACCGGCAGATTGAACATTTTGGCGTATTCGCAGGCGCGGCGCATGAGCTCGTTGTTCTGGACGCAATGGCCGTCGTCGGTGATGGCGACGATGCCGGCCTTTTTGAGCGAGCCGATCTGCGCGAGTTCCTCGCCCGCGATGTTTTTCGTAATCGAGCCGGTGACAAAAACATTCACGACGCCTTCCTGCGCAGCGCGTTCGCGGATGAGCGCGACGGTGCCGGAGTTGTCAATCGTCGGCGACGTGTTCGGCATGCAGACGACGGAAGTGAATCCGCCGCGCGCGGCGGCGGCGGTTCCGGTGGCAAGATTTTCCTTGGCGGTCTGGCCGGGCTCGCGCAGGTGGACGTGCAGATCAATAAGGCCGGGAGAAACAATTTTCCCGCGAGCGTCGAAAACTTCAATCCCTTTTGGCGCGGAAATTTTTTTGCCGACGGCGGAAATTTTGCCGTCAATGATGAGAACGTCCGCGAGAGAATCAAAATGATTTGCGGGATCAACCACCCGTCCGCCGGTCAGAAGCAGCGAATTCATTGGAGCGAGTCTAGCGGGCGGCGGTTGACAAGGCAAGCACGGGCGATTTAGTATTGCTGCGCGCAAGTCTTTGCGGGCTTGCTGCGCCGTAGCGCAAAGTGCTAAGGCGGGCGTAGTTCAATGGTAGAACGGAAGCCTTCCAAGCTTCACACGAGGGTTCGATTCCCTTCGCCCGCTCCACCATCCGACTCGACGGATTTTCGAGAAGTAGCGACCACGGTTTTACGCAAGAACCACGGGCTTTTTTACAGTCGAGGACAAGGTTCGAGCCAAACACTTTTTGAGCGAGAACCTTTTTCTCCTGTGGAGAACCTTCAACTGCGATTTTACCCGCGTTTCTATGATGGGCATCACTTTTGCGCGCCGGATCGCTAAACAAGCTCAAAATAAATCATCACCCGGACATTGATGTTCGTTTTGACAAGGTGAAGTTGACGCCCACCTCGCATGACGAAGGTGGTATCACCAAAAAAGATTTTCCATCGCCCGCCAAGTGCAATGATGTCTTCTCCAGATTTTCGGTGTCGTGATCACATCTGAATTGGAAAACGGTAGGGTTACACCCCATGGCAAAGGATGGGGTCATGCCATAACTTCATTGAACTGAATGGTCGCCGGATTTTTTCCGTAAAGCTCGCGGTGATAAACATGAACAAGAAAAATTAACTTATGAAATCAACAATTACATTGTTAGCAATCACGATTCTGGCCGCGTTCGCGCTGGTTGGCTGCAATCAAAACACACCAAGCAATTCAACCGACGCTCAATCCACAAATTCAAGCATGAGCGATGCCGGCGGCGCGGTTGTTGGAACAACCAACATGCCCGCAACCAACTCTTTGCCGGATGTGAATACAAATTCGCCCGCAACTGTCGTTTTGCCGGACACGAATACAAATATGCCGGCAAACACAAATCAATAGCGGGCAATCTCTGCGAACACATTGGCACCTAAAACGAAAGACAAACCATGCATCTCTTATTTGCCTCACCTGTTCTTGGCAGCGCCATCATCATTGGCGGCGGCGGGGTCGGACTCGTGATCGTCATCGTCATTGTAGTTTTATTGCTCCGTTGAACATTGAGCCATTCCACCGAAATAAAACAAACCATATGACAACACTCGATATCAAAAGCGACTGGAACATCACCAAGGGCAAGCTCAAACAAAAATGGGCGCAGCTCACGGACAACGATCTCCATTACGCCGAAGGCAAGCAGGAAGAAATCATTGGCCGGATTCAGAAACGCACAGGCGAAACCCGTGAAGCCGTCGAAAAGGCTGTCAAAGAACTCTTCGCCGACTGCGACTGGAAATAAGTAGCGCTTGTTTCAAAATTTTCCGAGTCATTTAACCAGCCAAAAAGTCTAAAATGAAAATACAAAAATTTATCCTGCCTATCATCGCCATGATGATGACTTCGGTTTTCGGCGAGCCGGTTGTCGAAGCACCTGCCACCGTCGCGAGCGCTCCGAGTCAAGCAACGCCTGCTCGTCCCTCGTCCACTGTGCCGCCGGGAGCTAATAATCCGAATTCCACGCCCACGCCCACGCAACCCGCAAGCCCGGCAACAGGTCCGCAAACTTTTGTTACAAATAATCTGTCTGGTCAAACCTTTGTCACAAACAAGGCGTCCGGCCAAACTTTCGTTACAAACACTCTGACCGGGCAAAATACAAACCAACAGTTTTGACCAGCAGCCGTGAATGACCAGTCGGGCAGCATCACACCATTGACAGCGAACGCCATGACGACAGTTGCTGAAAATCAAATGGCAGGCGTTTCATTTAATGCAGATTTCAAACCGAAACTATGAAGACCTTTCCAATCTGGCTGCTGTGTGCGGCGATGATGATAGCAATTACCAGCCAAGCGCAACCCGTGACCAAAATTGCCGCACGAGGAGTTCATAGCCTGTTTCTCAAGAGCGACGGCAGTCTGTGGGCCTTGGGCGACAACCATAATGGCCAGTTGGGCGATGGCTCAACTGATAACAGTAATTACAACACCAACCGACCTGAACTGATTGTGGCAACCAATGTCACAGCGATTGCCGCAGGGTTCTACCACAGCTTGTTTCTCAAGAGCGGCGGCAGTCTGTGGGTCATGGGTGACAATTTTTATGGCGAACTGGGCGACGGCACTTTCAACAACACCAACCGGCCTGAACAAATTGTGGCCACCAATGTCACAGCGATTGCCACAGGAGATTTTCACAGCCTGTTTATCAAGAGCGACGGCAGCTTGTGGGCGATGGGCAACAACAGTAACGGTCAGTTGGGCGACGGCACCACTGACAACGGCAATTTCTACACCAACCGACCCGAACAAATTGTGTCAACCAATGTCACGGCAATTGCCGCTGGAGGCAACCACAGCCTGTTTCTCAAGAGCGACGGCAGCTTGTGGGCGATGGGCGACAACGGCTATGGCGGTTTGGGCGACGGCACTTTCATCAGCACCAATCGCCCGGAGCAAATCCTGGCAAGCAATGTCACGGCGATTGCAGTTGGATATGACCACAGCCTGTTTCTGAAAAGTGACGGCAGTTTGTGGGTCATGGGCTACAACATCAATGGCCAGTTGGGCGACGGCACTTTCAACAACACCACCCGTCCCGAGCAAATTGTAGGCAGCAATGTAACGGCGATTGCCGCCGGAGAATATCACAGCCTGTTCCTCAAAAACGATGGCAGCCTGTGGGTCATGGGCAACAACAGCAATGGACAGTTGGGCGACGGCACTTATAACAGCACCAACCGCCCCGAACAGATTTTGGCGGGCAACGTCACGGCGATTGTCGCAGGATTCGGCCACAGCTTGTTTATCAAGAACGACGGCAGCCTGTGGGCCATGGGCGACAATGTTGATGGCCAGTTGGGAGATGGCACTTACAACCAGACAAACCGTCCCGAACAGATTGTGGCCGGGATTCCGGGCTACAATCAAATCTTCGGTCAGCTTATGGGCGGTGGCAATATGCGTTTGTCGTTTGTGGGTATAGCCGGGACGAATTACGCGCTGGATCGTTCCTTCAATTTGGCATCGTCCAACTGGGTGCCGCAGTTGACCAATCCCGCCGGTGCGGGCGGCATGCTGGTGTTCACCAATGCGCCCAACACGGACAGCAACAATTTTTGGCGCATCCGCTCCGTGCCATAGGCGAAGGCGCAAAAAAGAATCAGCCGAAAAGTTGGCAACGCAAACGAAAGCGCGCGGAAGTTTTCTCTCACCTTCCAAATTTCAAAAAATCTAAAAAGATTCGCGGAATTGGAATAAACCGAACCGGCAAAATTCACTTAAAACTCGTCAAAGCGTCGGAAGTGATTACGCAATTGCAAATCGGACTGCATCAATTTGAAGATGAACGCTTTAGAACTAAAATATTCCCAAATCGAATTCAAACGTCGGAACGCTTTACAGTTGTGTGTTTTTGCGTGACGGATCTTGAATCAGCTTGATAAACACAAACCATTCTAAACAAGCAAGTTAAATACTTATGCGAAACATAAAATCAGTTGGCATTGCCTCTGCTAAAGCATTAGGACAATCCAATCCATGAATACTCTTCTTGAAAATCCCTCTGAAAAAATTTCCGACGCGCCGCAAAAAAATCCTCCGCACCCGCCACACAACATTCTTCTGGTGGATGACGATCTGCGCGCGCGCGAACTCCACGCCGCAGCTTTGATCCGCTCCGGTTACGATGTCAACACCGCCAAGGACGGCGCCGATGCCTGGAACGCCCTCAAACTCGCAAGCTACGATCTGTTGATCACAGACAACAGGATGCCGAGGGTGACGGGAATGGAATTGATAAAGAAATTGCGTTCCGAGGACATGATGCTGCCGGTCATCCTGGCGTCGGGAACGGTTCCGGCGGAGGAACTGAAACGTCATCCCTGGCTGCTGCTGGACGCCACGTTGACAAAGCCCTTCACCGTCGAGCAGTTGTTGGAAGTGGTGAAACAAGTCCTGCGCTCGGCGGACAACGCCCGCGTCCGTGTCGAAAAAGATTTTCCCGTCATCCTGAAAGCCATGAGCGAACTTGAACCGACGCTGTTCGGATTTCAACCGCCGTCAAACAACTTGCAGCCGGAATGATTGCGCGCCTTGGCTGGGCGAACCACTGCCGTTTCCAAAAATAAAACAGGGCGGAACGAATTTCCTCGCCCCGGCCTTGCTTCATTGGTAGGGTCGGCGCGCTGCGCCGACCGGACATCGCAGCGCGATGTCCCTGCCTACAGGACTATATTGCCATGTGGCTGACCACGTCACGCCAGCCGCTGTGGCCCGTGCTGCCGCCGATGAACTGGATGCGAAAGCCGGCAAGGTCTTTCACTGGCTGAGACAGTCTTTTTTCTGGTCGGTCAAGGTTTCGGGCACGGTGGGAAGATTTTATCCGGTGGCGAGGCTGGTTTCGGACATTCCGACCAGCCTTTTTGGACTCCTGACACCGCTTTTTCACCG
>CAYPTV010000170.1:0-6548 GCA_964413505.1 uncultured Bifidobacteriaceae bacterium
CCCGTCATCATGCTCACCGCCGAATCCGGCCGCGACATCGTGATTCACATCGCGCGCCTCGGGGTGCGCGACTATCTCGTGAAGCCGTTCAAGGAAGATCAGTTGATTGACAAAGTCGGACGTGTTGTGGCTCTCAAGAAAAAAGAAACCGCAGCACCGGCCGCAGCTTCCGTTCCAATTTGATTTTCAATCATGCAAGACGGCGCAAGCTACCAGGAATTGTCCCGACGCTACGGTTTTGCGCCCAAGCCCGAAAGCGCGTCTCGCCTCACCCAGCTCGTGTCACGGCAGGATTCCGACCTGGACGAAATTGCCAAGGTGATTGACAAGGATCCCGTGCTGCGGAAACGGCTCCTGCGCGTCGCCAATCCCGACGCCGAAAACGAAATCGAATACGCCGTCGAGACCGTCGAGGATGCGCTCATGCGCAACGGCATGGGCTGCGTGCTGGTGCTCGCCATGGGAACGCCGCTCGCCCTCGCGCTCACCAAGACCTTTCAGACCATGCTTGCGCTGAAGCTGGAAATGATTGATCCCAACGAGGCCGAGCCATTGCAAGGCGAACATCTGCTCGGCACCATTCATTTCTCCGGCAAGGTGGTGGGACAGGTTTATTTGCGGATGAGCATTGACTCCGGCAACGCCGTCGCAGCGGGAATCCTGGGCTTGAGTCCCGATGAATTGACCGACACGAATGAAATCCGCGACGCCGCCGGTGAACTGCTCAACATCATGACCGGCAATTTCAAATCCAACCTCTGCGATGCCGGGCTGGACTGCCGCCTGCAAACGCCGGAGGTGAAGCTCTCCACTGACTTCCGCACGCCCATCGTGCCGGGCGGTGGCGTGGAACGGATGGCTTTGCGCGCCGGAAAAATCCACCTCTTCGTTGACGTGACCGCCAATCCGTGGAACGACTAGCGCCGCAACGTCTTCCGCCATTAAACAATATCAAGGCGTCTTGTCCACGACGTTGATCCGCAGCTCGGCGCTGTTGCAGTGAATTTCCGGCACATACATCGCCTGACCGACCACCGGCAGCGCGTGAAATTGTCCCGGCGTCTCCGCGCGAAAATCATAGCGGATTTCCCAGACGCCCTGCGGCAAGTGGTCAATGAACAATGCCACCTGCCGGTCGCGCAACTCCTGATAGACCCAGCGCTCGTCTCCGGTGTAGCCGCTCATGTCCTGCGCTGATTGAGTTGCAGGAATGGTCAGCCTGCCGCCAATCGGAAGGCGGCGGGGATTTGCGCCCGGATTGGCCTGTTCAATTTCAGCAACGGACACTCCGTAAGCCTTGGCAAGCACGGACAGGCTTTCGCCGGGCTTGATTTCATGGACGCTGGTCGTCCCAAATTTTCGTGCCACTGCACTGGCCATCAATTGCCGCGCGTAAAGATTTTCGCCGCTGCGGACTTCCACCGCTTCAAAACCCGCTGGCTTCAAATCCTCGAACAGCAGATATTCGTAATTGTTCTTCGCCTCGACGGTCAGCACCGTCTCGATGCGGTCGCCGCTGGTCACGCTCTCACCGTCGCGCAACGGTTCCTTGTCATAAACATATCCTTTGAGCAGCGTCGGGCGGTCGGCGAGCTTGTAATACTCGCGCTTCACGAAAATCTCGTTGCCCGCGGGCGCGATGGGTTCCTCGGTGCTGAAAAATTTTGCGTGCGCGGAAAAATAAAGCGCCGGCGCGCGATTGTCATTGCCCGAACTGACAATCCGGATTTCGTTCGTATCCTGGATCAATTTCGGATCAATTGCGAACTGGCTGGGCGCGTTAAAAATATCCGCCGCATTTATTTTGCGGTCTGCGATTTGAGAGCCGTTCACAAAAACTTTGAACGAAGCGTCCGCCTTCAATTCGCCGCTCGCGCGCAGATAATCGTTCAGCGCCAGCACGACGATGGCCGTGTCGCGGGTGTTGTTCCATTGCGCGCCGCGCCGGTTTTTGACGAGCCAGTTTGAAACCGGCTCGACCAGTTCGTTCGTCGGGTCAATCGCCAGCAACGCGCGCAGCGCAAATGCCGTCGCCTCCACGCCGCCGTCTGACCAGCGCCAGTAAATGCCGTCGCTGCCCCAATGCGCCGCGCCGAGAACGGTTGAGGGTTGAGGGTTGAGAGTTGAGGGATTGCTGCCGGTGAGAACGGATTCATCCGGTCGCTCGTCGCGGACGACGCCGTTCTCCAGATTTTCGACGAGAATTTTCGCGCGGGAAAAATTGTCCAGATTATTTTCCGTCAGCGCAAACAGCGCGCGCGTGTAGGCGTTCAACTGGTCGCGGCGATTCCACAAATTGTCTCCGGCTTTGCCGGTAAATTTTCCGAGCAAACCTGAATTGTGCTTGTAAGGAATGATGTAGGCGGAATATGCGTGCAGCATCCACGCCTGCATGTCGGGATTTTCCTCCTCGTCAACCAGATGCTCGTCCAGATATTGCGCGCCGCGCCGCAAAACGTCTTCCTTGATTTCCACGCCCGCGTCGCGCGCGAGCGACAAACCCCACACGACGTAAGCCGTCATCCAATGATCGCTTTCGCCTTCCTTCCACCAGCCCCAGCCGCCGTCGCCGTGTTGAAAATCGTAAAGCCGATCCAAATTTGTCTGCGTCATTTTGTTCATTTCATCCAGATTCTTTTTGCCGTCCGGATGCGTTGCGGCGGCGGAATTGGTTTCGATGCCGCCAAAAACGCGGCCCATGACATTTTCCGGCTGCAAATTCAGATCGCGCAGCGTTTTCGCCGTGATGACCGTCGGCAAAAACCGGCTCATCGTCTGCTCGGTGCAGCCGTAGGGATAATTGATCAAATACGGCAGCGCATCGAGCATCGTCACGGCCATGCTCGGAGTGACTTGAACCGTGAGCGATGTGGAATCCATTTTCCGCTCGTGCGGCAAAATCAATTCCACCGTCGTGTCGTCGCCGCGCGTTTTGCCGGACTTGGAAATGAATTTCTCGATGCCGTGCTCGTAGGCAACGAAAGTTTTTTCCATCGCGTCGGCAAATCCGCCGCCGCGCGCGGCGACTTTTAATTTAACGTCGCCGGGCGACAAGACATGGCATTGCACGTCAATCCGTTTTTCACTTTGCGGTTCAACGGCCACGACGGACGCCGGCGCGGTGGAATCGGAGATCGTCAATCCGGAAATTTCAAAGCTCGTTTTGACGTCCAATTGTTTGTCCGTGTTGTTGTTGACCACCGCCGAAATCGTCACGGTGTCGCCGACGACGAAAAATCTCGGCGCTTCGAGCCGGACGATGAGCGGCTGCCGCGTGCGCGTGGTCGTGTCCGCGATGCCAAACTGGTTCGCCTGCGAAACGGCGCGCGCGGTGGCGCGCCAGCTCGTGAGCGAATCGGGATATTTTACTTTCACCGTCGCCGTGCCGTTTTTGTCCGTGCGGATGTCCGGCTGCCAGAAAACCGTGGAACGAAAATCACTGCGCACGACAACGGCAGGTTCTTCGCCGGTGGAAGGATTGCCGGGAAATTGTCCGAGGGGCATTTTCGCCCGAAATAAGCTCCCCATGGCCGGCATACCCGTTGCCCCTGGCGGCATTTCTGCCATGCCTTGCGGCATCAACGTAACAGCATTAACATCTTCAGCAATTGCTCCTAATACTGTCACATGTCTCAATCCTCCACCACCAGCGCCGCCACCACCACCGAATCCATTTTCTAATTTATCCACAGTTCTATCGTCCGAGCCATCAGTCGCGACGGAATCGCTAAAATCCAAATCTTTTTTCCACGCAAACCCATTTTCAGCCCGGATTATTTCTTCCCGTTTCTGCTCTTCCAATCGCGCCTTTTCCCTGTCGTCAATCAATTGATTGTTTTCCCATTCGACAAGATTCACGTAACTCTTCTGGTTCATCGTGCTTTGCGTCTGGATTTGCTCGGCGCGCTTGGTGCCGAAATAAAATTGCCGCACGTCGTCGGCATAATCGTTCTGGATGTAGAAAACCGATTCGTCCGCGAGGCTCAACGCGACTTCGGCGGAAACCGGTTTGCCTTCGTCATTTTTCGTCGTGACCGTCAGCGTGCCTTCGTCGCGCGGCTGATATTGCGCCCGGTCGGATTTCACCTCGACGTTCAGGAAATTTTTCACGGGCGGCACGACAATTTGTTTCGTGTCCGTGAAAATCTGCCGGTCGTCAACGAGCGTCGCGCCGAGAAAAATGTTCGGCACATATTTTTCGTCCACGGCCAGGTTGACAAGCTTCACCGTGCCGTCCAAATGGACGAGTTCGTAATGGTAAAGGTCTTGGCCTTCGACGGTGAACAGCACATAACGATCCGCTTCCGGCGCGACGAGCATCACCGGCGCGGTGCCGCCGACGCGGAACGTGTCCTTGTCCGCGATGATTTCCACGCCGCCGGTGCGGTAGCCGAGTTCCGTCGTGGAATTTTTCGCGACCCAGACGGTCGTTTCGGCGGCAATCAATTGCGGCGGCTGGTTTGTGAAAACATCTTCGCCCGACCACGCCACGCGGTAATAACCTTCGCGTTCCGGCGTGAAAGACAATTCCGCATCGCCGTTCGTGTCCGTCTTCAAATCGCGCGTAAGTATTTCTTCATGCTCGTAGCCGCGAAATTTCAACCGCCAGTCCTTTTGATCCGGTCGCGCTGGCGCGGGCGGCCAGATTTTATTTTCAGATTCGAGGCGTTTGAGTTCGTCACCCTTGACTTCATGGCCGTCGGGCGCGAGCCAGATTTCATACCAATAATCGCGCATAATTTTGACGGTGCCTTCGGTTTGCACCGGCTCGTCGTTGGCGTCAAGCGCCTTGAAATCCACCGTCACCCTGTCCTGCGGACGATAAAGACTGTGCGCCGGATTTGCATAAACGTAATAACGCTGGCGCGTGACGCGCACGCTTCCGCTGCCGGTGATTTCGCGGCGCGACGAATCCGTCACGCGCGCTTCGATGTCGTATTCAAAATCCTGCCCGGAATTTTGCGGCGTCTCAAACGTCAAGGTCGCGTTGCCCGTCGCGTCCGTTTTCAAAACGGCGTTCGTTATGATCTGCTCGCCGCCATACCAGCCGCGCCACCGGCCGAAAGGCGAATTGCCGTTGTCCATGTCGTCGTAAAACCACGGATACGCGCGCGGCTCGTGCCAGAAATGCTGGAACAGCTTTTGATGCACGAGCACTTCCACGTCGGCGTTTGCCACCGGCCCGCCAAAATAATAATCCGCCTGGATCGCGGCCTCGACCGTTTCGCCGAGCCGGAAAGTTTTTTTCTTTCCGTTTTCCTCCGGCGTCTGGACGGTCACTTTGAATTCCGGCAATTTATATTCCTCCAGCCGGAACAAGGTGGCGTCGCCGATTTCGTTGTGGCGGCCGTCGTCCCAAAATGTCACGCGATATTCGCCGAGCGGGTTTTTTTCGTCCAAGTCAATCGAACCCCACGCGCTGCCGAATTCGTTCAATTTGATTTTGTCCGATTTGATTTTCGAGCCGCGCGGGTCGGTGATTTCATATTCAATCGTCTCGTTCGCCGGCGTCGAATAAACCGATCCGTTGTAGCGCCGCGCGATGAACTTCCATGCCGCCGTTTCCTTTGGCCGATACGCCGGACGATCCGTGAACGCGTAAATGCGCCAAGCGTCGAAATCCTCGCGCGACCAGTAGCCGTTGCCGGCGCTGAACGCCTGCCGGTCGCCGCGAACCGCGCTGGCGAATAGCGTGACGTTGTTGTCCGGCTCGCGTTCCAGATTGAAGACCGCGATGCCGTTTGTATCCGTCGTCCCGTCAAACGCGCGCGAATGCCATTGGTCGTCAGCCCACCAGCTTTCCCAAAGCTTCACCGTGGCATTTGTCACCGGCGCGCTGTCGAGCGCGTTGCAAAAATAAACGAGCGCCTGCCGCCCGGAATTTTTCAAAACCAGCGCCGCGTCCGTGACCAGAATCAATTCGCGCGAACTTTTGCCGCCGGCCTGCGCTTCGACAACGTAAGCGCCCGGTCTCAATTTCCCGTCGAGCCGCACGACTTCGTTGCTCGGCGAATAATCTCCGGCGTCATGCGTGTCGCACGTCCATGATTTGATTTTTTCCAGCGCGTTCAAGTCAATCGTGTCAAGCCATTCGCGCCGGTCTTTGGACTCGGCCGGAAAATTCACCGCTCGCGGCAAATCCACGCGATAAAGCGCGATCTGAATCTGCTTCACGTTGCGCCAGTTCAGGGAGTATTGGATTTCCGATTCCGGCAAAAAAATGTTGCCGACGCCGACGTTGATTTGCGGCGCGGTGATGTTTTCAATTTCGTTCCGCGCCTGCTCCCAATAACGCGATTCGCCTTTCGCAAATTCACCCGTGAATTGCCGGAACAACGCCAGCGCTTTCACATAATCCGGCTGCGAAGACCAGTTGCCGTTTTTGTCCATCGTCGAATCGCCATTTTGCTCCATCCATTGCGCGTAATTGAAAAGCGCGTCGTCATACCAGCCGGTTTTTTTCCCGGCGCGGATTGCGGCTTCAAATTCCTGCGGCACGCGGGCGCGCTGGTCCCAGCCGCCCTGCTCGTGCAATGTCATGGCGATCA
>CAYPTV010000171.1:0-6547 GCA_964413505.1 uncultured Bifidobacteriaceae bacterium
TGTCATCGGTAATGGTATTCTGGATGGAGCCACCCGCCCCGGCCACCGCCTCCAAATACACCGTCCCAATCGCAGTCGCCCCATACGGGTCAGTCACGATGTAGGTGAAGTTGTCCTCGGCAGTCACCGGACCATTGTAATAGATGAACGTGCCGTCGCTGGTCACATTGGTCCCACCGAAGCTAAGCGCCGCCACACTGCTCAAGGTCACCACGTCGTCATCCGGATCGCTCCAGCCGGCTGCCGTCTTCAGATCTGAAATGGCAATCTTCCACGTCAATCCGCTGGTGACATTGTTCGTCACGATGTTCGCCACCACCGGCGGCTGGTTTGGCACAACCAAGTTGATCTGGCCTGCGCCGTTGTCCACGATGGCAGCTTCAGCGGCATGAATCGGCGGCACGTCAAACACCGGCACCGCATTGAACGAACCGGTGATACCGCCGCTGTAGGTGAACAGGGTGTAGGTGCCCAATCCCAACTGCGTGCCGGAGGTGATGCTAACCACGCTGCCGTTGGGCGTCAGCGCGCCAGTCACCGCGACCTTGTTGAGAGCACCACCCACAGTGGTCACAGAGAAGTCGTTGGTCGAAAGCGCATCCAAGGTGAGAGCTCCGCTGAAATTCAACGTGCCGCTAGCACCGTTGCCCGCGGCGAGGATCGAGAAGGGTTGCAACGTCGTCGCGCCGCCAATCGTGCCAGTGCCACCAATCGTTGCGTTGGTTACCGTCACCACACTGCTGCTGGCAAGTGAACCATTCACGAGCAAGGTGCCGTTGCTGACGCTCGTCGGACCGCTGTAAGTATTGACCCCGCCCAAGGTGAGCACACCGTTACCGGTCTTGGTCAATCCTGCAGCACCGGACAAAACACCACCGAGCGAAATGTTGTGCGCAACGCTCGAGGCATCGGCGGCCTTTATGGTGAAGTTTACTCCGCTTCCTCCGTTCAAGTTCATGGGGAGCATGCTGGACCAATCGGCGATTGCGCCCAAGGTGCCGCCGGTCAGTTCGACCGTGGCCGAATAGCTATGGGAATTTGACATCACAATGCCCCCGGAACCCAGATACAAGGTGGCACCGCCGTTGACGAACACCCAGCCGGTGCCCGTCACGGTGTCAGAAATGGCACCAAAGGCGATTTTATTGGCCGTGGTCGTGCCGCCGGACAGATACAATTCAGCCGAATCCGAGCCTCCGCCAGCATTGGGGGCAAGCACAATGCCATTGGTTGTGTCCAAGTTTGTAAAATTACCACCGTTAACCTGGAAAATATTCCAGCGATTTCCTTCATCGCTAATCAGCAACTCATTGGTGATGGTAAGGCCACCGGCATCCAAACGAGAACTGGCCGAGGAATTGCCCGTGCCAATGGTCAGAGAACCCAGAGTCACGTTGGCGGTGGAGCCATTCACATACAGACCGTTTTGAGTGCTCGCCGCGATGGGTGTTGAAGCGGTTGGAGCGGTGGAATAGCTGGCCGTGCGATACAATGTAATTGACGCGGCAGAGAAGCTCCCTCCCGTGATCTGAACACAACCGTTATCGCCAGTGTTCACGAATCCAATGGAGGAGGCGAAATTGACCGTGCCGGAGCTTTCGGTGAGAGCGATCGCATCATTCAAAGTCGTGGCCCCGCTCACAGTCAAGGTGCCACCATCCACCAGATAGCCCTGCCCGGCCAAGGAAGTGGTGGTGATGGAACCACCCGTGGAAATTTCCAATTCGCCGCCGTTGACCGTCGTGGAACCCGAATAAGTATTGGGGCCTGTCAACGTCAATGTGCCCGACCCCATTTTGGTCAAGGAAGCACTTGTGCCCGACAAACCGCCCGAGTAAGTAGTGCTGGCGTTATTACCACCGACTGTCAATAGCACCGCTGATCCCAAACCCAGATTTTGCGTCCCGCTCAAGCCACCCAGGTTCAACGTTGTCAGCGTGCCCAGATTTAGCGTGCCGCTGCTGTAATTGAGCGTGCTGTTCTCCAGAGCATTGGAGCTGGCCAGTTGCAGGGTGCCTGCACTGATGACCGTTGTGCCGTTGAAAGTATTCGTTGCGCCAAGGATTACCGTGCCGGTGCCACCCAGGCTGTTCACCGTGAGATTGTTTGCCGAACCACCCGAGGCGATGACGCCGTTCAAGGTCAATGTTCCGTCGGAGTCAATCAAGCCGGCGGTGGACGCCCCGATGCTGATGTTGTTATTCACGCTAAAGGAGCCGTTCGCCAACAGGTCGCCGCCATTGAGAACGATGGTCGGCGAATCCACCACGTTGGCGGCAGAGGAAATGCTCAACACACCTCCGCTAACCATGGTGTTGCCCGAATATGTATTGTTGCCGCCGAGCACCAGCGTGCCGTTGTTGATTTTCGTCAAAGCACCGTTGCCGCTGATAATACCGCCCAAAGTGAAGTTGTTGCCATTGTTATCCACTGTGGCAACAACGCTCGACCCAATCGCGACATTGTTGGCCAAATTCAAGCCAGCCGCTCCCACCTGCAAGGTGCTGCTGCCCGTGACATTTAATGCACCCGTGCCCAGCGAGCCGTTGTTTCCCACTTGCAAGGTGCCGCCGCCGGTCAAAGTGGTGCCCACCGAGTTGGGTGACGAGGGACCATAAGTATTCGCCACTGGCAAAATCATTGTGCCCGCGCCGTTGGCCGTCAGCGTCACAGCTCCATTGACCCCGTTGGCGAGGCCACCGGAAAGGGCCAACTGATCGCCGCCGCCCACCGTGGCGGTCAGGTTGTTGTTCAGGGCCACCGGCGTTTGAATGACGTTGGCCGAACCGCCGTCCACAGTAACTTGGGAGGCAGCGCCGCCGTTGTCCAGCGTGAGAGTGTTGCCGGAGGTCACTATCACCGTGGAGTAGGAATTGTTGAACGCAAGGTTGCCAACGGTTTCAGCCGTGTCCAGGGTGACTAAATACTGGGCAGTGTCAGAGCCAAACGTGGCGGAGTCGCCCGCATTTTGCGGAGGCGTGGAACCAGTTATGGCGGTCCAGTTGGCCGGATTTGACCAGTTGCCGGTAAAATCACCCGTAACCCAATTGTCATTATTCACCGAGGAACTAATAGTGAGGGTAAGGTAACCGCCAGCGGTGCCGAACGCATAGTTAAGATGCGGTTGCGGGTTGTTGATATGCGGATTGGCGCTGCTCGCGGTGGTCCAAGTGCTGTCCAAAGCAGCGGCAATGGAACCGTATTGAATCAGATTGTAGGTGCCGGGGGTTGACCAAGCCACGGTGCCGCCGGCCTGGTAAAGGTTGAATTCCGTGGTGTCAGAAAGCGTCAACGTGCCGGCGACGCTTGCCTGGGCGTTGACCGAGGAAGACGTGAAGCCAAAATTGTTGGTTGAGGTCGCGCCCAAGGTCAGTGAAGAGCCGAGGGTGAGGATGCCCGCCCCGTTGACGCCGGGGGCGATGCCGCCGGTGTTGACGGTCACCGCGCCGTTAACCGTGCCACTGCCGCCCAGCAACCCGCCGCCGACCATCACGGCGCTGCCGGAGGCGGTTGAACCTGAACCATTCACATTCAAAGTCCCGCCGTTGATCGTCGTGTTGCCCGTGTAGGTGTTCCCGGCGGTGAGCGTCAGCACGCCACCCCCGGTCGAATCGGCAAGCGTCAAACTGCCGCCACTGCTGGTCAAGGCTGTCGCAAATGTGACGCTCCGACCGTTCACATCAATGCTGACGGGTTGGTTTGCCGACGTGGGGAAGCGGGCGGAATAATCGTTATTATTCGCGCTGGAGTATTGCAGTGTGCCGCCGTTGAAATAAATCGAACCCGCAGACGTGGCCGGTTTGCCCAACGGCCCGGACGTGCCCGAAACTTCTGCAACGCCCAAATTCACGGTGCCCGCATTAAGAATATTGGTCCCGGTATAGGTGTTTGCGCCCGAAAGCGTGAGCGTGCCGCCGCCGCTTTTACTGATTGAACCGGCCCCGGAGAGAACTCCGCTTAAGGTTATATTGTAAGGCGTTCCGCTCGAAACAGCATTGGCAGCCACAATGTTGAATGCGGAAGCCGTGCCGGCCAACTGCATGGGGAGCGAGCTGGACCAGTTGGCGGCAGCCAGCAGGTATCCCGCAGTCAAACCAATGTTTGCGCTGCCCGCGACCGTAGTGGCCTTGGAAATACCACCACTGCCCACAAACAAATTGGCCGCACTGCCATCAACTATGAGCCAAGCACTATTGGCTACGGTGTCAGCGGCCGCTCCAAAAACAATCTTTCCAATGGTGGCCGACCCGCCCGACACATAAAACTCGGCCGTATTTTGAACGCCACTTTTGTTCTCGGCTATCGTCATCTGGGTGCCTGTGTTGGTTGCCGCAGTGAACGATCCGCCACTGACCTGAAAGTAACATGCGCGTGTGCCTGAACTTGAATTGCCGAGCAGCACTGAATTCGTAACCGTCACGGTGCCGGCGCTGACAAGTCCGGAATCGCCGCCATTCCCGCCGTTATTAAGCTCCAGCGTCGATATATTCACCGTGGATCCCGACCCCGAAATGACAAGACCACCCGATGACGAAGCGGCAACCGGGCTTGTCGCTGTGGGAACCGTGGTGGTGGTGGAACCGGACTTTTGCTTGCTAATATCATTCACGCTAAAGGAGCCAGTAGTGGTGATCAAGATATTGCCCGTTCCATTTCCGGTTTGAATGCTGCCAGGGTAAAAATTGAAGTTGCCCGCCCCGGCAAACGTCCAAGTAGCCGTTCCGAAGCCCGGGCTAGGAACCGTTAACGTGGTTCCAGCCGATTGAACCGTCCATGTGGAACTGTTGTTGGCCTCCGCCATCGCGCAATTGATCGTAACGTTCGGACAACCGGCCTCCAGCGTCACGGTGCTGGTTCCGGGTGACAGCGTTAACGTGTTACCGCTGGCAATGGTCAGCGGCCCCTGCATAGTGGCGTCGAATTGAAGGCCGGCCAAGGTGGTGGCACCACCCAAGGTCATGGTCGCCAATTCGGCCGACGTGGGCGTGGCACCAAACTCGCCCACGCTGCTGCTGGACGGAGCCACGCCAGTGGCACCGCCATCCGTGGTGGACCAGTCGGTCGAGGCGCTCATGGTCGTCGTGACAGTTTTGAAAATGTTGGCCGCCTGAAGATTCAATGCGCCCGCCAACAAGAGGAGGCCGGTGAAATAAAAAAAGTTCCGAGAAGTGAATTTCATAATTTCTGCTGTGTTTTAGTTTTGCATCCGCCTGACTTAATCAGTCCAGCAATCCAAGTATATTAGCTTCACAGTGCTGATTGCGTGATGCTGCCTTTTTTTGAAAGATTTGTCAAAGTAATTTTGGCCAAGTATTCTTGTTCGCCCGTCACCAGTTCTGGTGACAAAATCCGGCGGGTATATGTCTTTCACAAACCCATTTTTATGACAAAAACCAATGAAAATGCGGGCGACTTGGAACATTTTAAGCGATGACATTTTTTTCTTTAATTTTTGGTAATTTAGGAGATGATTCGGCCATGCCAGAATCAAAAGGCTTTCGCATCAGATACAACGGCGAAGCACTTGCCGACCATTCCATTGAAATTAACGACCTTGCGCCAGCCCTCATAGCCGTCAGCGATTTAATCCAAGAGGCAAACAGCATGGCGAACAAAGGCGGCGCAACCATTTCCGTAAAGGTAAAAGCCACCGAAACCGGCTGTTTTCAAATTTGGATTCAGACAGCCCAAATGACAGCGCACGATGTTCGTGAACTCCTTGACGGCCCTAACGTAACGGCATTGGTGGCGTTGCTGGTCATTTTGGGATTCTTGGAAGGCCCGGAAAACATCACTGGCTTAATCACGCTGATCAAAAGAATGTGCGGAAAAGCTCCCAAGAAAATTACCCCAAGGGGCAATAGTGAACTTGAGATAGAAACCGAATCTGGCACGGTGACAATTTCTAAACTGGAATGGGAAATGTATAAAAATCCCAAAATCCGGCTGGCAGCTTACAACATCATAAAGCCCATTGAAAAATCAGGCGTCGAAACCGTCGAGTTCATTGACGGAGATAAAACACCAAGCAAAGCAAACAAATCAGACGCAAAGTATTTTGTTCCGCCCACTGAAATGGAAGAGCCGTTGCAGGAATCCATACGAGAGGTTTTTGTCAATGTCGTCCAAATGTGGTTCAAGGATGGTTACAAGTGGAAATTCAGCGAAGGCGAAAGCGAGTGGAACGCAGAAATCAAAGACCAGAAATTCATTGAAAAACTCCTCAAGGACGAAATCTCAATCCACGCCAGGGATTTCCTGAAGGTGCGGGTGAAACAGACGCAATACACCCTCGGATCAACCGTAAAGTCTGATTACGAAATTATTGAGGTGATGGAAATCAAACAATCGCCCCGGCAGCCTTTCCTCATGTAGCCGATGGGGCGCTTCGGGGTTCAGCAAGTCGTTTCAGCGACATAATAAAAGTGTCACAAAAACGCTTGACAGTTTCATATAAATGTGACACATTTATCATATGAAAGCGAACGAAGAAAGAGACGAGTTGAATCTGATAACGCTGGCGCAGGAATACGCCGACGAGGACAAG
>CAYPTV010000172.1:0-6523 GCA_964413505.1 uncultured Bifidobacteriaceae bacterium
CCGGGCCAAGGGTTGATTGCCAACCGTCCGTTGTAATTTGCTTACATTTATTGCCGTGGCAAGAGGCGCCTTTTCGTTGGATTATGCACTTCACAAACAGGGCATTTGTTTTATCCGCAGATGACGCGGATGACGCGGATAAAAATCAAGAAAATCTGCGTTCATCCGTGAAATCTGCGGATTCAAAGCACAAAAGTTTGTTAACTGCATAATCCCGCCTTTTCGGGCCGAACTGGCATCAAGCAGCGGTTGCGGCAGGGCTGGTTTCCAGATTATCGCCCCGGCAGTTCCATTTTCGCGCGGACAAGTCTTGCCCCGCGAGACTGGCGACCGTTACCCTGCCCGAACAATGCGGCTGCTCGACCGATATTTATTCCGCGAACTGCTTTCGCCGCTGGGCTATTGCCTCGGCGGCATCGTGATCCTGGGTGTTTCCGGCACTTTGTTCAATCAACTGGACGAATTGCAGGAGCGCAAGATGCATTTTTTGGACATCCTCGAATATGCCGTCGCGCTCACGCCGGAATTTCTGGTGACGGCGCTGCCGGTGGTGGTGCTGCTGGCGCTGCTTTATGCGCTCACCAACCATGCGCGCGCCAACGAGATCACGGCCATGCGCGCGGCGGGGGTGAGCCTGTGGCGCGTCTGCGTGCCGTATTTCATGGTCGGCTGCATCGCCAGCGCGGCGCTGTTCGTGTTGAATGAATTTGTGGTGCCGCCCAGCACGGACTGGGCGGGACACATCAAAGGCCGCCATGTGCAAAAGGCAGACGATCCCGACTTCCAGAATGAATTTCACAAAAACGGCTTCAACAACGAACGGGAAAATCGCAAATGGTTTTTCGACGAATATCGTGTCGGGACGGTCGAGATGCTGAGGCCGATTGTGATCTGGACGTTGCCGGACGGCTCCAGCCACCAATTGAGAGCCGCGCGCGCCATCCGCACGAACGGCGTGTGGACATTTTTTAACGTGACGGAGGGAATGCAGACAAATGACATGGCGGAGATGGTCCCGATTTTGCCGGCCAATCCGGAGGAGCTGCCGATGCCGGAGTTCGACGAGACGCCGTGGCAAATCAACGACGAGATCAAAATCAACAGCTTTTTGAGCGAGGGAATCGTGCGCAAGGCGGATATTCCGCTGAAGGATATTTTTGGCTACTGGCGCCTGCATCCGAATCCGCCGCGCTCAATTTCAGACAAGCTGCTGACCGAGCTGCACGGGCGGCTCGCGGCGCCGTGGACGTGCCTGGTGGTCGTATTCATCGCCATTCCGTTCGGCGTGGCGTCGGGCCGGCGGAATCTTTTTGTCGGCGTCGCCGGCAGCCTCGGCATCTGCTTCACCTATTTTGTGATTGAAAAGGTGAGCCTCGGGCTGGGTTCTGTGGGCGATCTGCCCGCGTGGCTGGCGGCGTGGCTGCCAAACTTGGTTTTCGGCGCGGCGGGCCTGTTTTTGATGTCGCGCGTCAGATAAGTTTTAATTGTGAGTGACGAATCTTCAAAATTAATGTTGCGCCACGAGCGGCTGCAATTGCTCTACCAGGTGAGCAACGTCATCCACTCCACGCTCGACTCGCAGGAGGCGCTGCAATTGATCGTGAGCGAGGCGGTGCGCCTGATGAACGCGGGCTCCGGCTCGGTGGTTTTGATCAATCCGACATCGGGCTTTCTGGAAATCTCCGCGTCGCAAAACCTGCCGGGCGCGGCGCGAAAACTGCAATTGCGCATTGGCGAAGGCATCACCGGCTGGGTCGCGCGCCACGGCAAGGCCGCGCGCGTCGGCGACGTGACGCAGGACGCGCGTTACGTCGCGGCACGGCGCGGCGTGAAATCGGAGCTGGCCGTGCCGCTCGAAGTGAACGGCGAGACGCGCGGCGTGATCAATGTGGATTCGGACCGGGAAAACGCGTTCAGCGCGGACGACCAGGACCTGCTCGAACAGCTTGCGGTGCAGGCCGCGAAGGTGATTCACAACACATGGCTCTACGAACAATTGCGGCTCAAGGTGCATTTGTTTGAGTCGCTTTCCAGCGTGAGCCGCACGATCAATTCCACGTTGAATCTGGACGAGGCGTTGCGGGTCATCACGCGCGAGGCATGCGAGCTGATGCGCGCGCGGATGTGCTCGCTGATGATGCTCGACGAAAGCCGCGAATGGCTCGACCTGCGCGCGAGCTACGGCGCGGGCGCGGCCTACATAAAAAAGCCGAGGTTGAGCGTCGGGGAAAGCCTGCTCGGCGTCGTCGCTCGCCGCAAAAAGCCGATGCAAGTCGCCAACGTGCAGACTTCCGGCCGCTATCAAAACATAGAAGTTGCGCGGCGCGAAGGATTGATTTCATTGTTGAGCGTGCCGCTGCTTTTTGCGGGCCAGTCCATCGGGACGCTGAATGTTTACACGAGCCGACATTACAATTTTTCCAACGAGGAAATTCGAATCTTGAGCGCGCTGGCGGAATTGTCCGCGATTGCGATTGAAAAGGCGCGGCTCTACGAACGCATCGTGGACGTGGAGGAGCAGTTGCGGCAGAACGAAAAGCTTTCCGCGCTCGGCCTGCTCGCCGCCGAGGTCGCGCATGAAATCCGCAATCCGCTCACGGTGATGAAGCTGCTGTATCACTCGCTGGACTTGAAATTTCCAGCGAACGATCCCCGCGCGAAGGACGCCCGCATCATTGAAGCCAAAATCGAGCATCTGAACAAAATTGTGGAGCAGATCTTGGATTTCGCGCGGACGACGGAACCGAAACTTGCGCCGGTGAACTTGAACGAGCTGATAGACGAACTGGGACTGCTCGTGCGGCACAAGCTTGCGAATCAAAACATAAGGTTGATACGCGATTTGCAACCGGATTTGCCGCCGGTCATGGGCGATGCGCCACAGTTAGAACAGGCGTTTTTGAACTTGATTCTCAATGCGGCCGAGGCGATGGCCGACGGCGGCACTTTCACCATCAAGTCGAGCGAAATTCATCTGCCGCGCACGAGCTTGCAGCCGACCCATGTCGCCGTTGAATTCAAGGACACCGGCAAAGGGATGAGCGAGGAATTGCAAAAGCGCGCGTTCACCGCTGTTTTGAGCACGACGAAGGCCAAAGGGACTGGACTCGGTCTGGCGATTGTCGGGCGCATCATTGAAACACATCGCGGCGAGATCCGGATCAAATCGAGAATCGGCCGCGGCACGAGCATCACCATCACGATGCCGGTGAAATAATTCCGCCGCGAGCGGTTTGCAATTCTCGATTTGATTTCCTCGGGTATTTTTCAGCTCCAGTTGCCACAGTCATTTTGCGGACACATTCATTGCGAAATTTCTCCCGCGCGCTATCTTCTTGCGCGAAGGTTCGGGAAATTTTCCCGACAGATCGCCTGATTATGAATTACACAAAATTGCAATGGTGGGAGCGCTTTCAAAAATATTACACCGAGTTTCCCACGCTTGGCCTGGCGGTGGACTTGAGCCGGATGAATGTGGACGACGCATTTTTCACGGCGATGGAACCAAAAATTAAAAAAGCATTCGCCGACATGACCGCGCTTGAAGCCGGGGCCATCGCCAATCCCGATGAAAACCGCATGGTCGGGCATTATTGGCTGCGAAACCCAGCGCTTGCGCCGACGCCGGAAATCCGCAAGGAAATCGAGAACGCAATCATCCAAATCAAGACCTTCGCCGTCAAAATTCACGCCGGTGAAATTCACGGCGCAGGCGGTTTATTTAAAAATTATTTGCTCATTGGAATCGGCGGTTCGGCGCTTGGCCCGCAATTTGTCGCTAACGCCCTTGGCGATCCGCGAACTGACAAGCTCAAACCTTATTTTTTTGACAATACTGATCCAGACGGAATGGCCCGAGTTTTGGCGAGAATCGGCGATGGATTGAATAAAACTCTCTGCATCGTCATTTCAAAATCTGGCGGCACAAAGGAAACACGCAATGGAATGTTAGTCGCAAAGGCGGCTTTTGAGCGCATTGGGCTGGATTTTGGGAAACATTGCGTCGCGGTGACAAGCGCGGGCAGCGAGCTGGATAAATTTGCAATTCAAAATAAATGGTTGGAACAATTTCCGATGTGGGACTGGGTTGGCGGACGAACCAGTGAACTTTCTCCTGTCGGTTTATTGCCGGCTGCACTTCAGGGGATTGACATAGATCGTTTTGTTTCAGGCGCATATGAATGTGATAAAGTCACACGAACTCAAAGCGCTCAAACCAATCCAGCCTGCCAACTTGCATTGGCTTGGTTCGCTTCTGGTAACGGTAAAGGAAATAAAAATATGGTTATTTTGCCTTACAAAGATCGTTTGGAATTGTTTTCTAAATACCTTCAACAATTAGTAATGGAGTCATTGGGAAAAGAGCTGGATTTGAACGGAAAAATGGTCAATCAAGGCATCACCGTGCTCGGAAACAAAGGCGCGACCGATCAGCACTCTTATGTTCAACAATTGAGAGATGGCTTAAACGACTTTTTCGCAACTTTTATTGAAATTCTGAATGACGGGAATGGCTCAAATTTAATGGTCGAGCCTGAAGTTACATCCGGTGATTTTTTGGAAGGCTTCTATTTAGGCACAAGACAGGCTTTAGCTGAGAAAGAAAGGGAGTCTATAACGATAACAATTAAAGAAGTGACGCCATTTTCAGCAGGAATGTTAATCGCACTGTTTGAGCGTGCGGTTGGAATTTACGCATCACTTGTAAATATAAATGCTTACCATCAACCAGGTGTTGAAGCTGGAAAAAAGGCGGCGGCAAACATCATTCAACTCCAATTGAAAATCATGGCACTTCTTGCCAAAAAGCGGCAAGCCTTGACGGTTGTTGAAATTTGCAAAGAAATCGGTGCCGATGATCAGATCGAAAACATTTTCAAAATCTGTGAATATTTGTTGGCTAACTCGAATCATAAAATTCGAAAATCAGCAGGCAATACAGCATTCAACTCACGATACGCTTTCAGTTAGGCAGTTAGGATTTCATGTTTGTTTATCCCAAAAAATACGAAGTCATAGTGATTGGTGCGGGTCATGCCGGAGTTGAGGCTGCACTTGCTGCGGCACGCATGGGTTGCCAGACGCTGCTTCTGACAATGAATGTGGATTCGATTGGTCAAATGTCTTGTAATCCGGCAATTGGTGGGCTTGGTAAAGGACATCTAGTTCGCGAAATTGACGCGCTTGGTGGCGAAATGGGCAAAGCGACAGATATGACTGGATTGCAATTTAGGATGCTAAATACTAAAAGAGGCCCAGCTGTATGGTCTCCCAGAGCACAATGTGACAAAAAGGCTTATCAATTTAGGCTAAAATGGATATGTGAATCAGAGCCTAATCTTGATGTCAAGCAAGGACAATCTTCAAAAATTATACACAAAAATGGCGAAGCATTCGGTATCGAGACCAATCTAGAAGTTCAGTATCATGGGCAGACAATTGTAGTAACAACCGGGACTTTTCTGCGTGGTCTTATGCACATTGGATCAAATCAGCAAGCTGGTGGACGTGCCGGGGATTCAGCCGCAATGAGTCTTTCAGGTTCACTCAAGGAAATTGGACTGAAGCTTTCCAGACTAAAAACAGGAACTCCACCCAGATTATTGCGCCGGTCTATTGATTTCTCAAAGACTGAAGCTCAACATGGAGATGATCCTGTCCCTTACTTTACATACTGGAAAGATGATTTGTTCCACATGGAACATGAGCGAGGACGATTTGCTGGAGCTGGCGCATCAAAAAATAAATATCCACGCGGCTCCGTGCTCGATAAAATAAATAGTCAATTGCCTTGTTTTATTACATTTACAACGAATGAAACGGCTAATCTAATTCGTGCTAATCTTCACAAATCTCCGATGTATTCAGGTATAATTGAAGGAATTGGTCCTAGGTATTGTCCTTCTATTGAAGATAAAATTAACAAGTTTTCGGACAAGGAAAGGCATCAAATTTTTCTTGAGCCAGAAGGCATTGAAACGGATGAAATTTATGTAAATGGTTTTTCAACTTGCCTTCCATTCGAGGTTCAAGTGGATTTGGTTCGAACAATCATCGGATGTGAAAATGCTGAAATCATGCGGCCAGCCTATGCGGTTGAATACGACTTTTCTCACCCGACACAACTGTGTCCGTCTCTTGAAACGAAAGTTTGCAGAAATCTTTTTTTAGCCGGCCAAATCAATGGCACTTCTGGTTATGAGGAGGCGGGTGCCCAAGGTTTGATGGCGGGTATCAATGCGGTGCGTAGAGTTAAAAGACTTGAACCAATTGTTCTTCGACGCGATCAAGCCTACATTGGTGTTTTGATTGATGATTTGATTACCAAAGGCACAACTGAACCTTATCGGATGTTCACTTCCCGTGCTGAATATCGGCTTTTGTTGCGACAAGATAATGCCGATATGCGTCTCTCGGAAATTGGACGGGAGATTGGATTGTTGCCGGAGCGTAATTACAATAAATTCCGTTGTAAAAAAGAATTTATTGAAAACGAATTAATACGCTTGAATAAAATTACTTA
>CAYPTV010000173.1:0-6516 GCA_964413505.1 uncultured Bifidobacteriaceae bacterium
CGGAACGTCCTGAAGCGGATTGTCGAGCAGCTCCAGCACGCCCAGCAAATCCAGAATCTCGCTGTTGTCGAAAAATCCACCGCGCTCGACGACCAGCGGAATTTCCGCGCGCGAAAATTGTTTCGCAAAAATCTCCGCCTTGCCCGACGGCGCACGCAATAAAATTGCAATGTCGCGCCATTCGACGGCGCGCAGGCGCTTTTCGTCGTCATCCCAGATTTCATGCCCGGAATTTTTCAGTTCCAGCAATCGCTGCGAAAGCATCCGCGCTTCCATTTCAGATTCTTCCAGGTCGGCAAGGCCGCCTTCGCCTTCGGTTTCTGAATTTTCGCCGCGAACATTTTTAATCCGCAATAGCAGTTCAGCGCGCGACGACGAATCTTTGGCTGCGCTGAAATCTTCGCGCGTTCCGGGCGAGCCGAATTTTAATTTCGCCTCGTCGTCATAATCCACGCCGCCGATTTCTTTGCGCATGAGCGGCTCGAAAAGCGAATTGACGAAATTCAAAAGCGGTTCACGACTGCGGAAATTTTCCGCAAGCGGGATCGTCTGGCCATCTTCGCCGTGCCAATCTTGAGCGTAACCGCGGAAAATTTTCGGGTCGGCAAGGCGGAAGCGGTAGATGCTCTGCTTCACGTCGCCAACAAGAAACCGGTTTGCTTGGTGGGGCGAGCGTCCTCGCGAGCCGCCTTGTTTTGTGGAAGACGGCTCGCCGGGAGTCTCACCCCACCATTCGTCGCGCGAAAGCGCGGAAATGATTTTGTCCTGCGCGGCGTTGATGTCCTGGTATTCGTCCACGAAAACGAACTTCAATTTTTCGCGCCAGCGTTCCGCGATGGGCGTCGGCTTCTCCGTTTCAAAATTCCAGAGCAGCTTCAGCGCGAATTGTTCGAGGTCGTGAAAATCCAAAACTCCGTCGTCACGCTTGCGCGCGGAAAATTTATCCTCAAATTCCCGCGCCAGTTGTAACAGCGTCTTCATGTGCGTGCGGCTCCAGTTCCAATCCTCGGCGAGCGGGTCGTTGTCGCCGGTTGCGGCAAGTGAATTCAAAAAATTTGCGTCGTCAAAAAAATCTTCGAGCGGCTGGCGGAGCGCCGTGTATTTTCTGGGTGGAAAATTTTCCTTGCCGTCGGCGGCGGCAATTTTTGTTAAAACGGAGGCGTCCCGGCGAGCACGTGTTTCCAGCGCGCCGCCTGCGCTCCCCAAAATTTCCAAACATTCGGCGGCCTTGGGATTTTCGTTTTTTAGATTTTGGAGGATTGGCAGCCATTCTTTTTGCCAGTTGGAGATGGCGGCGGAAAACCATGCGCGCCATTGGCCCGGTTCGACGGCGGAAAAATTTTCGATTTGTTGCGACAGCCAGCTTGCGGCGTCGGCGCGCGTCTGAATGTGGTTGTGCAGGCGCAAAACCAGCTCGCGGATTTTTTCGTCGCGGCCGTTGCCGTAAATTTTTATCAAGTCCTGGACAGCAAGGGAAAATCCGTCCGTGTTTTCATAGTGCGAGTCAAATTGTCCGGCAAGCGTTTCACCGGCGAGCAGGCGAGATTCGCCCTCGTCCAGCATCGTGATTTGCGGGTCGAGGCCAAGCTCGTGGAAATGTTCGCGCACGAGCTTGAGGCAAAAGCCGTGCAGCGTGCCAATGTGCGCGGCGTCAAAAAGCGCCAACTGTTCTGCGAGAAACAGATCGGGATTTTCCCGCGAGCTTTTTTCCAGCGCGGCGCGAAGGCGCTGTTTCATTTCGGCGGCGGCGGCTTCGGTGAAGGTGACGATCAAAATTTCGTCGAGCGAAACTTTTTCCACGCAAATCAAATCCAGGCAGCGCGCGACGAGCGTGTGCGTCTTGCCCGTGCCGGCGCCGGCCATGACAAGGATGTTGCCTCGGGCGACGACTACTCGCTGTTGCGACGGCGTGAGATTTTGCATTTATGATTTACGATTGATGATTTATGATTTTCACGGCTTTCGGAATGCGGTTCAATCATAAATCGTAAATGACTCTTAAAGACCAGCCGGCCAGCGAACGTCCGCGCGAGCGGCTCGCGTCGCTGGGCGCGGACGCGTTGAGCCACGCGGAACTGATCGCGATTCTTTTGCGGACGGGTTTGAAGGGCGCGAACGCGGTGGAAGTGGGCAGGCAGGTCTTGCAAAAATTCGGCACGCTGCAACTGCTCGCGCAGGCGTCGGTCGCTGATTTGCAAAAAGTCCGCGGCATCGGGCGCGACAAGGCGGTGACGCTGGTGGCGGCGTTTGCGCTGGCGCGAAAGATGGCGGGCGAGCTGCAATTTGAATCGCCGATGCTCGACAATCCCGAAAATGTCGTGCGGCTGCTGCGCGAGCAGAATCTTTTGAAGCGCACGGAGACGTTGCAGGTTTTGCTGCTCAACACACGGCGCAAATTGATCCGCGTCGAGGAGATTTCCGAAGGCACGCTGGACACGATTCTGGTGCATCCGCGGGAAGTTTTCAAAAGCGCCATCGCCGCGAACGCCGCCGCAATCGTGCTCGCGCACAATCACCCGAGCGGCGACCCGACGCCGAGCGAGGCGGATTTGAAAGTGACGCGCGATTTGATCCGGGCCGGACAACTTTTGAAAATCGAGGTGCTTGACCACATCATCATCGGGCGCGCGACAAATGAGCGCGCAAAGGATTACGTCTCGTTGCGCGAGCTGGGGCATTTTTACAAATGAAGGCAAATGCTTTGAGTTGAAGAAAACTGGATTTAACGGTCCGCTGCTGCAACAATTCCAAAACATGATTCATCCGACCGCCATCATTCATCCGGGAGCGAAGCTGGACGCGACCGTGCAAGTCGGGCCGTATGCGGTGATTGACGAGAGCGTGGAGCTTGGCGCGCATTGCGTCGTCGGGCCGCACGTTTATCTGACCGGCAGCACAAAAATCGGATCGCACAACAGATTTCACGCCGGCTGCGTCATCGGTGACACGCCGCAAGATACGAAATACCACGGCGAACCGACGCGCCTGCGCATCGGCAGCCACAATGTTTTCCGCGAGCACGTCACGGTCCATCGTTCCACCACGGCGGACGGTGAAACGACCATCGGCTCCCACAATTTTCTGATGGCCAGTTGCCATGCTGGCCACAACACGCACATCGGCAGCCACGTCATCATGGCCAATGGCGTTCTGCTGGCGGGGCACGTCACCATCCACGACCGCGCGTTCCTGTCCGGCACCTGCCTTGTGCATCAGTTTTGCAACATCGGCACGCTGGCGATGATGCAGGGCGGCGCGGTCATCACACTGGACTTGCCGCCGTTCACCATTGCGGCGCACGGCGTCAACAAATTGTGCGGCCTGAACATCGTGGGTTTGCGACGCGCGGGTTTCACGCCCGCGCAGCGGCTGGAATTGAAAAAAATCTACCACCTCATCTTCCGCCGCAAAAAAAACCTGGCGGCGGCCATCGAGGAGGTGCAGAAAAAATTCTCCAGCCCGGCGGCTAAAACCGTGGTGGACTTTGTCCTCGCCTCGAAACGCGGCGTCTGCACGGGCACACCGCGTTCCCTCTCGCAAACCAAGGATGAATGACCATGTATAAAATCATCGGACAGGACGGAAAAGAATACGGGCCGGTCGGCGGCGAACAATTGCGCCAGTGGATCGCCCAAAACCGCGTCGAAAGCCGCACGCCGGTTTTTGCGGACGGCGCGAACGACTGGACCTTCGCGGGCCTGCTGCCGGAATTTGCAGCCCTCTTTGCCGGCGGCATTCCACCGGCCATCGCGCCGCAAACAATCGCACCTCCTGTCCGGTCGAGAAAAATACATGGCTTTGCAGTCACCGGGCTGGTCTGCGGCATCTTGTCCCTGACGCTTTGTTTGTGCTGCGGTGGAATCCCGACCAACATCCTCGGCCTGATTTTTTCCATCATCGCGCTCTTGCAGATCAACGAGAATCCGCAGCTTCACGAAGGACGCGGCATGGCCATCGCAGGGATTATTTTGTCCGCAGTCAGCTTCCTCATTTTGCTGTTCTCGATGGCGTCCGGCCACTCGCACATCATCATCAACAACGGCTCATTCTGACCCATTCCCATGCGCGCCGCGTCACAAGCCGTTCCGCCGAAAATTAAAACCGGCGTGCCGCCGTCGCTGGCAATTTTCGCGGGAGTCGTCTTCGGAACGGCAATCGTCGGCACCGGAGCCGTAGTCTTTTTCTTCAATCCCAGCACGCACGGATTTTATCCGGTTTGCATGTTTCACCAGTTGACCGGATTGAACTGCCCCGGCTGCGGCGCCACGCGCGCATTTTATGCGTTGCTGCACGGAAATTTCCAGCTCGCGATGAAAGACAACGCGCTTTTCATTTTCACACTCGCGGCACTGGCCGCGCGCGGCACATGGTTTGCGGCAAAACATTTTATCAACAGACCCGCCGGACAATTCATCTCGCCGAAAATGTTGTGGACGTTTCTGGCTGTAGCCGGAATTTTCACCGTGCTGCGGAATTTCCCGGCGTTCTCATTTTTCTCGCCATAGAAATACGGCTTTGCAGAGAAGAATCAAACCACAGATTAACCCGGAATTGACGCTCATAAATTTGGGCGCACATTTGGCGCGTCATGGCAACCGGAAAACACAAACAGTTTGCCGGCCAAAACAATCAAAGCGGGCGGCCACGGCGTGACAGGCGGGGAAAACATGATGCGCCTTCACGAGGGCACGGTGCGTTACTTCAACTTGTTCGAGGGCAAACGCATCCAGACCTTCCACGACGATTATCAGACAACGGGAGCATGGACACGCGCGCCGCGTCTTTGGCCACCCCATCTGATCCGCCTTCATCCGATTTCGGCGCGATGAATGCGGAGAAGGAATTGTTTTTTGCAAATCAGTTTTCCAGATGGAACTTGTGCAGGAAGCGGTGCAGCACCGGCGCGAACACAACGCCCATGCTCGTGATGAACGCCAGCCCGCTGAACAAGGCATAGCACCCGGCAAAAATTTTCCCGGCGTCCGGCTCGTTTTGCGTCATCGGCCCCATGCCGGACAAAATCATGGCCGCGTTTTCAAACGCATCCAGCCAGGGCAATTTGTCGAAATGATGATAGCCCAGAATGCCGATGCCCAGTGCGATGGCAACAATGGACGATCCGAGCGCAAAGTTCCGCGCCAGTATTTTGAAATAGGCGGCGCGTGACAACAGCGGGCGTTTATGCGGTTCGCTCATCGGACGTGCGCCATGATGCGCCGGGCGGATAAAATTTCAAGCGGCAATAGACGCCTTGCTCCCGCCGGAATTTCCGCTATAACACCGCGCGATGTTAAAACAATTGTTCCAGCCGCTCATTGCGTGGTATCTCGGCGCGCTCAAAACCGGCGGCTTTGCGCTCGTCGCGCTGCTGATGGCTTTGGAAGGCTCCTTCCTGCCGCTGCCGAGCGAATTCATCATCCCGCCCGCCGCGCATCTCGCGTGGACGGATGGATTAAATCTTTTTCAATTCCACTTGTCCAGCTGGCCGGCGGAAACCGGCGTCGTCCTGGCCGGCGCGTTCGGTTCGTGGCTCGGCGCGTCGGCGATGTATTGGCTGGTGCGTGCCGCCGGGCGTCCGCTGATGCTGCGTTACGGAAAATTGTTTTTCTTCCCGGCGGCAAAACTGGAAAAGGCCGAGCAATGGATGGCGCACTACGGCGCGATGGGCGTGCTTCTCGCGCGGATGCTGCCCGGCGCGCGGCAACTGGTCGGCATCCCCACCGGCATCGCGAAATTCAACTACGCGAAATTTTCCATCTTCACGATTCTCGGCGCGCTGATCTGGTGTTCGGTGCTCTGCTATGTCGGCGTGAAAATGGGACAGGACGAAGGCCGCCACATCACGATCTGGGTCGGCGGCGCGGCGCTGGTGTTCGGCGGACTATATTATTTTTTCGTCCACCGGCATTTGAAACGGAAGGCGGAATAAAAATTCCTTTGCACCTTTGCGCCTTTGCGTCGAAATTTAGCCGTGCCTGTCACCGAAGACATCCGCAAAAAATTGAGCGCGTTGCCGCACAAGCCGGGAGTGTATCTGCACAAGGACCGTTTCGGCACGGTCATTTACGTCGGCAAGGCGCTGAACTTGCGCAAGCGTGTGAGCCAGTATTTTCAATCGTCGCGGCGCATGGGCTGGGACTTGAAATTCAATGCGCTCGTCGAGGCGATTCATGATTTCGATTTTCACGCCGTCCGCAGCGAGCCGGAGGCGCTGTTGCTCGAAAGCAAGCTCATCAAGGAATTCAAGCCGCGCTACAACATCAGCTTCCGCGACGACAAACGGTTTCTGATGCTGAAGGTGAATTTGAACGATCCGATTCCGAATTTTTCCTTCGCGCGTTTCAAAAAAGACGACGGCGCGCGCTATTTCGGGCCGTTCTCGGATTCCGGCGCGCTGCGCAGCACGCTCGCGCTGGCGCGAAAGCAATTTAATTTGCGCGGCTGCCGCGTTTTCACGCCCGGCGAGGCGGATTACAAGCATTGCCTTTACGCGCATTTGAAATACTGCACCGCGCC
>CAYPTV010000174.1:0-6514 GCA_964413505.1 uncultured Bifidobacteriaceae bacterium
TTTTGTCCGCAGCATCCTGCATTCGCTCAACGGCGCCATTTACAGCCTCGACCGCGAATTCCGCGTGACGCACGCCAACGACGGCTGGCGGCAGTTGCCCGCCCAACATGGCGGCCTCCGGCTGGACGGTCCGCCGGAAATCGGACGCTCCCTGCTGGATTACGTTCCCGACGCCGCGCGCCGGGCGGAATTTAAGAAAGCTTTTGAGGATGTCCTCCACACCGGACTGGCGCAGGACAATCGTTATCAGGCGCCGGACGGACACCACTGGCTCGTGAAAATTTCGCCGTGGGTTCACGTCGGCTTGGTGCGCGGCCTCATCTGCAACATCTCCGACCAGACACGTTATCATGAGCTGCAAAACCAGTTGTTCCAGTCGCAGAAAATGGAAATCATCGGCACCCTTGCCGCCGGCGTCGCCCACGATTTCAACAATCTCCTGCAGGCCATTCGCGGCAACACCAGCCTCGTCATGATGCAGGCGCCGCAGGATTCGGATCTTCATCGCTGGGGCGAACAAATCGGCCTCGCCGCCACCCGCGCCGCCGAAATCACGCAGCAGTTGCTTTCCTTCAGCCATCGCTCCGATGGCAAGCAGCGCGCCGTGCTGGATTTGAACCAGATCGTCCACGAAGCCGGCCAGCTTGCGCGCCGCACGCTCCGGGCCAATGTGACGCTTGAAATCATCGCGCCGCCGGAAGCGATTCCGGTGAAGATCGAGTTTAGCCGCGCCACGCAGACGCTGCTCAACCTCTGTGTCAACGCACAGGACGCCATGCCAGACGGCGGCACCCTCACCATCACCAATTCCGTTGTCAAATTGTCCCCCGAAACCATGAAACGCCATGCTGTGCGCGCAGCAGGTGAATTTGCGCGTTGCAGCGTTTCGGACACCGGCTGCGGCATCCCCTCAAATCTGCTGCCCCGGCTTTTTGAGGCGTTTTTCACAACCAAGGGAAAGGCCGGCACTGGCCTCGGCCTTTCCATCGTGCAGCGCATCATGCTGGAAGCCGGCGGTTTTGTGGAAGTGGACAGCGCGCCCGGCCGCGGCACTACGTTCCACCTTTATTTCCCCGTCGCCCGCGAAAATCTCACGGTCAAGCTCCAGCCGGCGGACCACGTCCTGCCAAGCGGCAAGGGGAGGGTGCTGGTGGTGGACGATCTGGATTTGCTGCGCGACTTCGCGAAAAGTTTTCTCGAAACAACCGGCCTGACCGTTCTGGTGGCTTCATCAGGCCGCGAGGCCCTCAAGCTTTTGGAAAAGGAAAATGGCGCGGTGGATATCCTCTTCACCGATTACAGCATGCCCGGCATGAACGGCGCCGACCTCATCGAGCAGGTTGCCGTGCGCTGGCCGTCCATCCGCCCGGTGCTGGCATCGGGCTATCTCGAAGACCCGGTTTTGGAGCGCCTGAACGGCTTGAACGCCAAGGTTCTGGCCAAGCCTTACGAAATGCAGGAAGCCGCCTCTCTGCTTGTCGGCCTGCTGCCAAAACCCGGCTGAAGAATCGGAATCCGACTTTTCTTCCTCATCCTCATCGTCAGTTTTTTGGCAGGTATTTTGAGAACAAGGATGAGGATGACGACGAGAATGATTCGCCTGGCTGCGACGGAAATGAAAATTGAAAAGGGATGGAACCGTTGTTGAAAAAATTATGCGCAGGCGGCAGACGATGAAGAATCCAGACGGATGACAAGATACAAGGGTCGGCGCGCTGCTGAGCCGACTCTGATGGCCAACTTCCATCAACTGCATAATCCAGCCCTTTTCACCCATCGGGAAGGGCTTCTCCAGGACTGGGCAGGGTTTCGGAGGCGGTGGGATGGTTTTCTCCGGTGGAAAGGCTGGTTTCGGGCGTCGTGACCCTGCTTTTTGACCGTTTGAGAAGCCCTTCTCACTCACCGACAAGCCCTTCTCCAGTGTCGGGAAGGGCTTCTCCGTCCCTGACAAGGGCTTCTCGATCATCGAGAAGGGCTTCTCACGACCGACAAGGGCTTCTCGGTCACCGAGAAGGGCTTCTCCCTGACCGACAAGGGCTTCTCAGTCATCGAGAAGGGCTTCTCCCTCACGGAGAAGGGCTTCGGAAACGGGCAGAAACGTCAAAAACCCAGCAAAACGGCGTTTTCACCGCCGGAACGGGTCTGAAATGGATGCCATCAAACCTTCCGGCCAGCCGGGAAGACAGTCCCGCCCGTGACGACAGGTTTTGGAATTATCGCGCCGGTCGCTCCGATTCATCACATGATAAATCGCGCCGGGATATTCTATGCGAAATTGCCGGAGCATATCCGTCGGGTTACTCTTACAACCGTTTTTGTAATTATCAGAACTGACACCTTTACATACACTAATCTCCCCGCTCCTTCATCTGTCTTCCATCTGGGGAATTGGTGCTGATGTCCGCCTTGCGATGGTAGATTTGAAAAGTTTCGTCGTATTCAAGATTGGGTCTGCCCGGCAGCCAGCGGACGGCATTGATCTTGTCTGTGGCGTCAAACACCTTGACGAGTTCGTAGTATTTCCGCAGGCCACTGGCATCAACATAAATGCCTTCCAGACTTTCAAAAGGGCGCAATACGACCCAGTCGGGTTTGAGTTCGAGATAGACGAGATTTTCTTTGCTCGGCCCTAGGCGTTTACGGGCTTCGACCATCTCCTTAGAGGCAAGTCCCGGATAATCCAGCATCTTCAAGCCTGAATAATAACCGATGTAGCCGAGCGGTTCCAACATCACGGTGTCGTGCGGCGTCCGGGCGTGGTCGTGCAGCCAGAGGCCGGTGGGGCGGCGCACGCCGTTCTCGATGAGCTGTTGCTGCACCTGCAATTGCCTCGCGACACAGACCGTCACCGCCGCCTGTCCGATGATGAGTGCGACGGCGGATTTGCGCATCACTTTTGGAAGATGACAAAACCAGCCGCCAGCCCAGCGCGGTTGCGGCAGCCGCAGCAGCAGGCAAAGCAACTGGTCAAAGAAAAGTCCGGCGGTCAGATAGCCGAACACTTCAACTGTCGGCAAATACCACGGCGGAAAGTATTTTAGGATTGCGGTCAGGTAAAAGTTGCCAAGAAAGAAGGCGAGCGAGAACAGTTTTGTCTGCGGACGCAATCCGGGAATCAACCACGCATAAGTCGCCAGTAATCCCAGCAAGGCGTTGGCAACGACGAGGAAATCAGGCCATTCGCGTGGAACTGAATATTCCGGCAGGAAAATGACCTGCAGGCTCGAATTAGATAAAGGATATGTCAGCAGGCCGGTGATGAAATCTGCCGGCAGGAGATGCGGTTTGTTGGCCGCCTTGGCGATGATGGTGTGAGGAATGGGCGATCCATAATACCACCAGGCCCACAAAAACCATCCAATATACAACGCGGCGCAGATCAATCCGGCTCCGAAAAGAATTTTAGCCCACGCAATCGGCGATTTGCCGGATTTCTTGTCAGACAGGAAAAGCAGCGAGCCCGCGCCGAGGATCGCGATATAGACGCAACTGTCCGGCCGCGTCCACATCAAACCAGCCCAGCCCACGCCGATGCGCAGCATTTGACGCGGCCCAGCCACGATCAGGCCATGGATTGTCAGTGCCAGAAAAAAAATGAGCAACCCGATCTCCATGCCGTTGATGCTGAAATCTACGATTTTTGCATCCAGTCCGATCAGCGCCACGGTCAGCCAGCAGGAGACGCGGCGCAGTTGCAAGAATTGCATCATCCGGAAAAGAAGGACGATGCCGCCAGCCAGTGCCGCGAGGCTGATGAAGCGGAACAGCCAGAGAACCAGCTCGTCGGATTGATTTCCTGTGAGCCAGCTCAAGCCTGCTGGAAGAAGCGTTCCCAAGGGCGAAGTGAATGTGTGCAGCCGCTCGCCGGGGGTATAAACGAGGCCATTGCCGATGGCCAGATTCCGGCTGGCGCGGAAAGTGATCCAATAATCCTCCCAAACGTGTCCGGTGAATGCCGCAAACATCAGGCCGACTAGCAGAACGATTCCTACGACCGCCCATTCCGCCCTGATTGACGCAATTTTCATAAAGGTTTGAGAATAACCAGAGCGACAATCCAGTCAAGTTTGCGCTCATGTAAAGGAGGCAGTCCTAGTTATGTTCCAGCTTGAATTAATTTTGTCAGCTTAAACCTGTCGGCCAAGCCAGTAAAAAATCAAAACTGGAACTTTTCGGTTCTGCGCCCTTCACCAAACATTGCCGGTTGAATAATTTTTCTCTGCATGGCCGGGTCTCTGCGGTTAAATAGTGGCCGATGTATTTTGTCAAACGCCTGGCATTTTCGGTTCCGCTGCTGATCTTCATCAGCGCGCTGGCGTTTGCGCTCGTGCATCTCGCGCCCGGCGGCCCGTTCGACCGCGAGCGAGCGCCGGCATCGCCGGAAATCGAGCGGAACCTGATGGCGACCTATCATCTGGACGAGCCGGTCTGGAAACAATACCTGCGCTACTTCGGCCTGGTCTGGGAAAAGGACGCCGGCGGCCAGTGGCATCACGCGCCCGCGAGCTTCGATGTCTCCTACAAATACCGCAACCATCGCGTCAGCGACATCATCGCGCAGGGCCTGCCGGTCTCGATGACGCTCGGCGCGCTGGCGTTCGGCTTCGCGCTGGGCGTGGGGCTGCCGCTCGGATTCTTCACCGCCGCCAGGCGCGGACGCTGGGAGGATTACGCCGGAAGTTTTCTGGCCGTGCTTGTCGTGTGCGTGCCGGGATTTGTCGTCGCGCCGGTCTTGATCCTGGTTTTTTGCATCAAGTTAAACTGGTTTCCTGTCGCGCTCTGGGAATCGCCGTTGCACATGGTTCTGCCGGTGATTGCGCTGGGTTTGTTTTTCGCCGGGAAAATCGCGCGCCTGTTCCGCGAGGGGATGCTGACCGCGATGCAATCCGAATTTGTCACGGTCGCGCGCGCGAAGGGACTGGGCGAAACCCGGCTGCTGCTGAAGCACGCCGTCCGCACCGCCATCCTGCCGGTCGTTTCTTATTCCGGCCCGATGCTCGCTGATTTGCTGACCGGCTCGTTCGTCATCGAGAACATTTTCCAGATTCCCGGCATCGGCGTTTTTTTCATCAACAGCTCGCTCAATTCGGATTACATGATGACGGTTGACCTGGCGCTGCTCTACGCGGTCCTGCTCATCGGGCTGAATCTGATCGTGGACTTCTCCTACACAATGCTCGACCCACGCGTGAAGTATGAATGACCAAAAAGTTGAAAGTTCAGTATTGAAAGTTGATAGCCAAAGCGCAGACGCTTCCGGCCCTCAACTCTCAACCGTCAACTCTCAACAAGCCTGGCGGCGGTTCAAGAAGAACCGCCTGGCCGTCTTGAGCGCGTGGTTTCTGGTTTTCCTGCTGATTGCGATTGTTGTCTGGCCGGTCATATTGAAAATCGCCGGCGCGCATTTCGCGCAGCTTCACAATCCAAATCAATTGTCCGACGCGCAATTCTCGCCGCCTGGCGCGCAACACTGGTTTGGCACGGACGTTCATGGGCGCGACATTTTCTCTCGCGTGCTTTTCGGCGCGCAAATTTCCCTGCTTGTCGGCGTGGTCGGCACGCTTGTGAGCCTGGTCGTCGGGGTTTTATGGGGAGCGGTTGCCGGCTATGTCGGCGGGAAGATTGATGATGCCTTGATGCGGATTGTGGACGTTCTTTATTCCCTGCCATCAATCATCTTCGTCATCGTTCTGATGACAACGCTTGGAAGTTTCCTGAAACAATCGCATTTTGTCCAAAATTCCCCAGCACTGGCCGGGGCGTTGCAGGTAATTTTTCTGTTCGTCGGTCTCGGCGCGGTTTCGTGGCTCACCATGGCGCGGATTGTGCGCGGACAGGTTTTGTCATTACGGACGCGAGCCTTCGTCGAGGCAAGCCGTGCGCTCGGCGCAAAACCGCACTGGATTCTGGCGCGGCACATCATCCCGAACATTTTTGGAATCGTGATCACTTACCTCGCGCTCACGATGCCGGCGATCATCCTCTACGAATCATTTTTAAGCTATCTTGGCCTTGGAGTGCAGCCGCCGATGGCAAGCTGGGGCACGTTGATCAGCGAAGGCGTTTCTCAAATCAATCCCGTCAGGATTTATTGGTGGCTGATTGTCTTCCCCGGCGGCATTCTGGTGACGACGCTGCTCGCGCTCAATTTTCTCGGCGACGGCCTGCGCGATGCGTGGGATGTGAAAGGCAAATGAAGAATGTGGAATTAAGAATGAAGAAACAAATTCACAACCAACTCACAGAAAACAAATAAAAACCATCGAAAATAAGGGCTTTTTGCCAGTTCCTCATGCTATTGGTCAGAGTGTGCCGGTTAAAAAACCGCACACTTTTTAAATCGCCAATAAAATCAATGGTTTTTGAGCATATTTCCTATGGGTCAGCAATGTAAATTGAACTCGAAACGCACCAAGCTGACGCAGGGTAACGCTACCTACAGGTCTTTTAGATATCAATTTGCTTTGTAGAAACCTTTTAATTTCTGTTGCGTCTGTGAGTGGATGAAAAGCAA
>CAYPTV010000175.1:0-6480 GCA_964413505.1 uncultured Bifidobacteriaceae bacterium
CCGCCGACCATCCGTATCGCAAGCAGGCGAATTTGATTTTGACGCCGCACCTCGGCGCGAGCACGGAAGAGGCGCAGGAAAAATGCGGCATCGAGGTCGCCGAGGTCATCGCGGGCTATCTGCTCACCGGCGAAGTCCGCAACGCGGTCAACCTGCCGTATCTCGACGCGAAGACCTACGAGCAGGTGAGGCCGTATCTGCCGCTGGGCGAGGCGCTCGGAAAACTGCTCGCGCAGCTCACGCCGGAAAACGCGGACCGCATTTACATCACTTACGGCGGCCACGCGCGGCAGTTGCCGAACATTGACCCGGTCACGCGCGCGGTGCTGCAGGGTTTTCTTGGTGGCCGGAATCTGAAGGATGTCAACAACGTCAACGTGCGCGCGGCGGCGGCGAGCCTCGGCCTCACCGTCGAGGAAAAAAAGTCGGAAGAGCCGGTGACGTTCAACGAATGGGTCCACGTGCAGCTTTTCAGCGGCGAGAAAAAATTGATTTCGGCGGGCGGCACGTTTTTCGGCTCGCCCAACAATCCGCGCATCGTGCGGCTTTTCAGCCAGTCGGTGGAAATCCCGGTGACAGGAACCCTGCTGCTGTTGAACAACGCGGACAAGCCGGGCATCGTCGGCCACCTCGGCACTTTGCTGGCCAGGCACAAGATAAACATCGCGAGCATGAGCCTTTCGCGCGACACGGCGGGCGGGCTGGCGTTGGCGGTGCTGAGCCTGGACAGCGCACCGCCGCAAGCCGTCCTTGATGAATTGCAGAAAGACGCTGACATCAGCAACGTGAAGGTGGTAAAGTTGTAAACATTGTATTGAACCCAATTGACTCGAAATCACTCCAACCAAAATGAAAATTGAAATGAAACTGATTTTCCCCGTCCTGTTCGCAGCGGCGTTGATCGCACTGCCCCGCGCAAACGCCGTCACCGCCGATGCCACGATGCCTGCGGTGGCCGCGCCCAATTCCGGCGCGGTTGACACGGGAACGAATGCCGCCGCAGCGGACACGAACGCCAATCCGATTGCCGCGATGAATTCGCTGTTCGGCGACCCGGTCATCGCCAAGGGCAACGGTTTTGAAATCAAGCAGAGCGAGCTGGACGAGGTGATGACCGGCATCAAATCCTCCGCCGCCGCACAGGGCCAGACCATTCCGCCGGAGCAACTGGTCGCATACCAAGTCCGCATGCTCGACCGGCTCGTTCAGATTCAGGTTCTCCTGCAACATTCCACGGCCGAGGACAAGGCCGTCGGCTCGACAAATGCCGGATTGCAAATCAGCAACTTGCTGGCCCGCGCCGGGTCGCAGGAAGTTTTCGACCGTCAATTGAAGGCCGTCGGCATCACGCCGGACGAGCTGCGCGTGAAAATGACCCAGGATGCCACGGCGACGGCGACGTTGACGCGCGAACTGGCTGCGCCTCCTGTGGCGGACTCCGCCGTGAAGGATTTTTACAGCGCCCACCCGGAAGATTTTGAAGTGCCGGAAATGGCCCATGTGCGCCACATTCTGCTGATGACGATGGATCCAGCCACCCAGGCGCCGCTACCTGACGACCAGGTCAAGGCCAAGCGCAAACAAATTGACGACATCCTCCAGCGCGCGCGCAACGGCGAGGATTTCGCGAAGCTGGCCACGCAGTTTTCGGAAGACCCCGGCTCGAAGGCGAATGGCGGCGAATTGCCGCCGTTTGCGCACGCGAGCGTTGATCCGTCCCATGCCATGGTTCCTGAATTTGAAGCCTCCGCGTTTGCGCTGGCGACAAACCAGATCAGCGACGTGATCACCACATCCTATGGCTTCCATATTATCAAGCTGCTGGACAAAACTCCGGCTACGACGCTGAAGCTGACTGACAAGGTTCCGTTGACCGATGTGACGGTCGCCGACAAGATCAAGGACTATCTGACGCAATTGGAAACTGAGAAGCTCGCGCCGGCATTTCTGGACAAGTTGAAAAAGGCGGCGGACGTCCAAATTCTTGACCCCGACCTGAAGGCCGCCGTTGCGGTAGCGGCAGCCGAGGCCGCCGCGATGGCCGCCGAAACGAACACGCCCGTTGCGCCAGCAAAATAGCTTTTCCGGCAAACCGGAAAAATTATGATTATAGGATTGATTGCCGGCGTGATAGCGGGCATTTTCCGCAGGCTTTGAACAAAACAACTGTAAAAGACAAGTCAAACATGAACAGCAGGATTATTTTTTCAACCATGATCGCGGCGGTTTTATGCGCGTTCACAGGCGTGCAGGCCGCCGACACCAATGACATGGCCGGAGCATCGCTCGGCAACCCGGTCATCGCACGGGGAACCGGCTTTGAAATCAAGCGCGGCGATCTGGACGATGCAATGACCGGCATCAGAGCCGCCGCCGCCGCCCAGAACCAGGCCATTTCACCGGAACAGGAAGTCCGCCTTGAAAAACAAATCCTGAACCGGATTATTGACAGCAAGCTTTTGCTGGCCAAGGCGACGGACGAAGACAAAGCCGCCGGTAAAAAGGCGGCGGACTTGCACATGACTGCGTTGCTGGAAAATCTTGGGTCGCAGGAGAAATTTGACCAGCAGTTGAAGGCCGCAGGCGAAACGGCGGATGAAGAGCGTTCCAGATACGCCGACCAAATCACGGTGCAGACGGCGTTGCTCCGCGAATTGAAGATCAGCGTCTCGGACGAGGACGTGCAGAAATTCTTTGACGACCACCGCATTTCGGCGTTTGAAGCGCCCGAAATGGTGCGCATAAGCCATATCTTGGTCTTCACCAATGACCCGGTCACGCATTTGGCCCTGACTTCCGACCAGCAACAGTCCCAGCGCGTGCTGCTGGACGGCGTGGTCAAGAGCATCCGCGAGGGCGTGGATTTTGAGACGGTCGCGAAGCAATACTCCGAAGACATTGGCAGCAAGGCCAGCGGCGGGGAGTTGCCCCCGTTTCCGCGCGGCCAGATGGCGCCGGAGATTGATGCTGCGGCGTTTTCGCTGACCAACAATCAGGTCAGCGGCATCATCGCCACCAGCGTCGGCTACCAGATCATCAAGGTGCTTCAAAAAATTCCGGCACAAAAGACGGGCTACCTCGAGGCCGCGCCGAAGATCAAGGAATACCTCACGCAACAACAGGCGCAAAAGCTTGAAGCGCCTTATCTGGAGGGTTTGCGCGCCGCCGCAGGCGTTGTAATCCTTGACCCAAGTTTGAAGGGGACGGACGCTGCATCGCCGAATCCGTGACCTGCGTCCTGCTTTTGTTTGAAGCGGGCTTGTCAAACGCGTTTCAGCAGGCCATGTTGTTGGCGTTATGAAGACAAAAATAGGAATTGCCATTCTCGCCGCGATTTGCGTAGGGCTTGTGGTTGCCCTGATTGTCACCAGAAACCAAGGGGATGAGCAGCAGAAAAAGGCCGTGGACACGATCCTCGACTTTTCGAACCAGTTGACGGCTGCGAACATGAATCTGGATGATTTTCGGCAGGTCAATCTCGTGTTGTCGAACAGCCTCGACGCCAGCCGGCAGGAAACGCTCGCCCTTTCCAACAACCTCGTTGCCGCATCCACAACGCTTGCCGAAACCAAGGTTACGCTCCAGACCGCCCAGGGGCAGATCACCAACCTCGACGCGCGCATCGCTGATCTGGAGGCGCAGAATCAGGCGCTTGACCAGCGTGCCGCAGATCTCACCAACACCATCACCAGTTTGTCCGCCCAAATCAGCGAGACACAAATGAAGCTTGTCACCTCGGAGACGAACAACGCGTTTCTCGAGGATGAATTGAAACGCCAGGTTGCTGAAAAGACGGAGTGGCAGCGGAAATTCAACGACCTCCAAACCGTCCGCACCCAGGTGAAAAAGCTCCGCGACGACGCGCTCACCGCGCGCCGCCTCGAATGGATGCGCGAGGGAATTGACCCGTCGAAAATTACCAAAGGCGGCGAAATTCTCATGCAGCACACGCCGCCGCCAACCAACGCCCCGGCCGGCGCGACTCCCGTCGTGCGGAAGAACAGAGACAGAATCCCGCCGCCGCTGGGTCCCAATTTCAATTTGAACGTCGAGGTCGGCTCCGACGGCTCGGTTCACGTCATCCCGGCGTCGCCCGCGACAAATCCGCCGGCCCGCTGACGCTTCGCTTCGCGGCGGAAGCCCCCGCAAATTTTCCATGCCCACCTACGAATACATCTGCGAAAAATGCGGCCACGAATTTGAAGCCGTCCAGTCCATGTCCGCCAAGCCTCTGGTGACGTGCCCGGAAAATTTGTGCGCGCAAAAAAAATGGGGGCGCGGCCGCGTGAAAAAGAAGATCAGCGGCGGCGGCGGCCTGCTTTTCAAGGGCAGCGGCTTTTACATCACCGACTACCGCAGCAAAAATTACACCGAGGCCGCCAAAAAAGATTCCGCCGCGCCGCCGAAAACTTCCGAAACGAAGCCCGAAGCCAAGGCCGCCCCCGCAAAACCCGTTCCCGCGCCGGGAAAAAAATGAAGCCGCCGTCGAATTGTCGCATGGTTGAATCGTTGAACCGGTTTTTCGATTCAACGATTCAACGATTCAACCCTTCAGCCATCCTTCTCTTCGCCCTGCTTTTTCCGCTGGCCACCCGCGCGCAATTCTCCCCGGCGGAAACGGGTTCCGCGAACAGCACTTCCGGCCAGTTCGTCGTCATCGGCGGAGAGTCGGTTTCGCAGCTCGCCAGCCTGCCGGCCATCGCCACCAACACCGCGCTTGTCCGGCTTGATCCCGCGCTGCTCGCCGTTTCCGCCGAGCGCCTCAAGCAATCGCTCCGCCGCCAGCTTGGCATCGCCCAGTCAGCGCCGTGGAGCGGGAAGATTTTTCTCGCGCTGCACCCGGCGCGGTCTCCCGACGAAGACGTCACCATCATCTCCTCGCGCTTCGGCGACGGCTGGAATTATCGCGTTGAACTTCCCGACGTCGTGTCCCGCGTCCGGCTGTCGCGTGCATTGACCGGCGTGCAGTTGCTGGAATTCGCAAACTGCGGCGTGAAGTCGCGCTCTGCGGATATCCCCGCGTGGCTCACCGATGGTTTGTCGCAGATGCTTTCAGTTTCCGCCGGCTTGTCGGAAAACATCCTGTCATTGCCGGATAAAGTCGTGAATGAGGTGGAGCTGACGAAAATTGACGCCGTCCAGCGCGGCATTGACCCGCTGGCCAGCGTGCGGCAGATCCTGAAAAATTCCCCGGCCCTGACGTTTGAACAATTAAGCTGGCCGGACGACGCGCAGCTTTCCGGGGCGGACGGCGGCACCTACCGCGCCAGCGCGCAGCTTTTTGTCAGCAGCCTGCTCGGCCTGCGGGACGGACCGGCGCAATTGCGCGCGATGCTGCAAGATTTGCCGCAATTCTACAACTGGCAGACCGCGTTCCAAAAAGCCTTTCATGAAAATTTTTCCACGCCGCTGGACGTGGAAAAATGGTGGGCGCTGCAAGTCGTCGGCTTTGCCGCGCGCGATCCCGGCCTGCGATGGTCGCCCGCCGGCAGCCGCGAACGGCTCGACGCCATTTTAAGCGTGCCGGTCGAGATGCGCGACGCCTCGAACAGCCTGCCTGTCCAGGCGGACGTTTCTCTCCAGGCCGCCATCCGCAATTTTGACGCCGCGCAATTGACGCCGATTCTCCAGGTCAAGTCGCGCGACCTCGCGCTCGCCCGCTTTTACATTGCCGCCCCGCTGGCGGCCTTGACCGAATCCTACCGCCGCGCCATCCAGGATTATCTGGACGGGCAAAATTCAACCGCGCCGCGCCCTGCGAAAAAGCCGCCGGCATCATCTGGAAAAAATGACGCGGAAAGGACCGTCGAAAAACTGGACGCGCTCGACCAGCAGCGCCGGGCCATCGAGGACGGCATCAAGCCCGACGAACTCACGCCACGAAACCTGAACGCCTCCGTGCCTTGAACGGCCCGCTTGACAGCGGCCAATTCACATTTATAGTTCGAATACTGAAAAAATGCAGCCGGAGAACATATCGGGCGGTGAGGAGCCGCCTTCGGGACGCCAAATTCAAACCTTGAAGGAATTCCATTCCGCCGGTCGCGGCTTCTGGAGCGACGTGTCGGATGTCGATTGGAACGACTGGAAATGGCAGTTGAAGCACCGCATCACGAATGCGGAGCAGTTGCAAAAATTGCTGCCCACGCTCACGCCGGAGGAATTCGCCGGCGCGAAACTCGCGAACACCAAGCTCGCGCTCGCCATCACACCGTATTTTTTCAACCTCATTGATCCGGCGGATGAAAACTGCCCCATCCGGTTGCAGGTCATTCCCAAAGTTGCCGAATCCCACACTGCGCCGTGGGAAATGAGCGATCCGGTCGGCGAAGATTCGCACTCGCCCGTGCCCGGACTCGTGCATCGTTATCCCGACCGCGTTTTGTTTCTCGTGACGGATCGTTGCGCGGCGTATTGCCGTTATTGCACACGCTCGCGGCTTGTCAGCAATGCGACCGGCTACGATTTTCATCCCGAATT
>CAYPTV010000176.1:0-6474 GCA_964413505.1 uncultured Bifidobacteriaceae bacterium
GAGGGATCTGGAAAAAATCCCCGAACTGCTCGCGGCCTTCGCCCAGTCGCTCAAGACCGGCGAACAGTTCAAGGTGAAGATTTGATTTTCACTGCAAGTCATGAGCCATAAGATTTCTTGCATTCCTGCCGAAAATAAACTAATGTCAGTCTCAGCAGATAAATCATTATGAATACATGGATCAAGCCGGAGTTTGAAGAAATCAGCCTCGCCATGGAAGTCACTGCCTACGTCAACGTCGGCAAGTAAAGAAATCAGGACGCTGTTAATGTCGCGCGGCAAGTCACCTGATTTGCCGGCCTTGATTATTTAGCCGTGAAAGTCCACGTTCTTGGCTCGGCCGCCGGCGGCGGCGTTCCGCAGTGGAATTGCAGTTGCCCCAATTGCCGCGCGGTCCGGACTCCAAAAATTTCCAGTCTTCGGCGCACTCAATCGTCAATCGCAGTCTCGGCGGATGACAAAAACTGGATTCTGTTCAATGCCTCGCCAGACCTTTGTTCGCAAGTCGCCGCTTTTCCACCGTTGACGCCAGGCAGCAAAAAATTACGCGGCACGGCCATCGCGGCGGTGGTGCTGACCGACGGCGAACTGGATCACGTCACCGGATTGCTCTCGCTCCGCGAAAACAAAAAGCTGCGCTTGGTCTGCACCAAAACCGTCGAGGAACTGTTGAACAAAAATTTCCCGCTGCTGCCGGTTTTGAAAAATTACTGCGACGTGCGCGTTTCCAATTTTCCGGTTCAGATCGCGTCGCTGCAAATTTCCGCGCTCGATTTCGGCTCAAAATCTCCGCCTTACGCGCCGCTCGTGAAATCTCGCGGTCTCGTTGTCGGCTTGCGGATTGATTCGTCCAAAAAATGCCTGGCCTACCTGCCCGGCCTGCCCGCGATCACTGCGGAAGTGGAAAAATTCATCGCCGGCTGCGACTGTCTGCTGGTGGACGGCACCTTCTGGTCGGAGCGCGAAATGGTTTCGCTCGGCCTCACCAAACGCTCGGCGGGCGACATGGGCCATGTCCCGGTCAGCGGGCCGCACGGCACGCTCGAATGGCTGCAGTCGCTCAAAATCCCGCGCAAGATTTACATCCACATCAACAACACGAATCCAATTTTGAAAAAAAACTCAAACGAACAAAAAATGGTGGCGCGCGCGGGCGTAGAAATTTCCTGCGACGGCATGGACATTCGCTTGTGAAATTACGCGAGCGGGGTGACACTAAAAACCAGCCATGAAAGCTCATGATAACAATTGCTGGTCGCCGGAAGAATTCACCGCGCGCCTGCGGGCGGTGGGCGAAAACAGCTATCACGACCAGCATCCATTTCACGTTTTGATGAATGACGGCAAGTTGGACCGCCACCAACTTCAAGGATGGGTTGCGAACCGCTTTTATTACCAGATACAAATTCCCATCAAGGATGCGGCAATCCTTTCCAATTGTCCCGAACGCGACATCCGGCGCGCATGGATTCAGCGCATCCTGGATCACGACGGAACGCAGGGTGATGAAGGCGGCATCGAAAAATGGCTGCGCCTCGGCGAAGCGGTCGGGCTGACGCGCGAGGAAATGCTCGCGCAAGCGCGGCTGCTGCCGGGCGTGCGTTACGCGGTGGACGCCTACGTCAATTTTTGCCGGACGAAGCCGTGGGTCGAGGCGATGGCGTCTTCGTTGACCGAACTCTTCGCTCCGGTGCTGATGGCCACACGCATCGCGGCGTTTGAAAAACATTATCCGTGGGTGAAGCATGATGGCCTGAAATATTTTCGAGGCCGCCTGACGCAGGCGCCGCGCGACGCCGATTTCGCATTGCGGCTCGTGCTGGAACGCTGCCGCAACCGCGAGGAACAGGAAAGAATGGTGGCGGCTTTGAAGTTCAAATGCGAACTGCTCTGGGCCATGCTCGACGCGATGCACTTCGCCTATATTCTCAATCCTAAAAATCACGATGAGCCAGCTTCCTGACACCGCCAAACCGCGCCTCGCCGCCAAAGTCCGGCTGAAGTGGGACGAGGTTCGCAAAAAACCATTGCTCCTTTTTCCCGAAGGCGTGCTGGTGCTGAATCCAACCGCGCACGAAGTCGTTGCGCTTTGCGACGGCCAGCGCACCATTGCCGAAATTGTGAAGACGCTAAGTGAAAAATTTCACAGTGACACGATTGATGCGGACGTGAAAGAATTGTTGACGAAGCTGATTGGGAAAAATTTTGTCGCCATTGCAGATTAAATGTGATGGAAACGCCGCGCCCATATTCGTTGCTCTGCGAACTGACTTATCGTTGTCCGCTGCAATGTCCCTATTGCAGCAATCCGATCAATTTTGCGCGGCACACGGAGGAATTGACCGCCGTCGAATGGGAGCGGGTGCTGGCCGAGGCGGCGGCGCTCGGCGTGGTGCAGGCGCATTTTTCCGGCGGCGAACCTTTGCTGCGCGCCGACCTGCCGCAGATCGTCCGGCGTGCGCGCGACCTCGGCCTTTACACCAACCTGAGCACCGGCGGCACGTTGCTGACGGAAAAACTGGCCGGGCAATTGCGCGAAGCCGGCCTGGACAGCCTGCAGGTGAGCATTCAGGACGCGGACGCGGAAAATTCCGACCGGATTGCGGGCGGTGCGCCGTCGTTCGACAAAAAAATTCGTGCGGCGCAGATCGCAAAACAACTCGGGTTTTCCCTGACCATCAATGTCGTGTTGCTTCGCCAAAATCTCGACCGCATCGAGGCGATCATTTCCATGGCGGAAAAACTGGGCGCCGAGCGGCTGGAGCTGGCGAACAGCCAATACAACGGCTGGGCGTTGAAAAATCGCGCGGCACTTTTGCCGTCGCGGGCGCAGGTGGAGCACGCGGCGCGCGTGGCCGATGCCGCGCGGCAGCGGCTGGCGGGGCGCATGGAAATTCTGTATGTGCTGCCGGATTATTTTGAGCAATTTCCGAAACCCTGCTTGAACGGCTGGGGAAGGGTTTTCATGACCGTGGCCGCAGACGGCGCGGTCTTGCCGTGCCAGACCGCGCGCGAAATTCGCGGATTGCAATTTGAAAATGCGCGGGAAAATTCCCTGGAAAAAATCTGGTTTGAATCGGAGGCATTCCAAAAATTTCGCGGCACGGACTGGCTTCCCGAACCGTGCCAAAGCTGCCCGCGCAAAGAAATTGATTTTGGCGGATGCCGCTGCCAGGCGTTTTTGCTCACCGCCGATGCGACGGCGACCGACCCGGTCTGCTCGCTCGCGCCCAAACACCACCTGATTGTTGAAACGCTGGCCATAGCCGAGTCTGGCGCGGATGAGCATATGATTTATCGGAATGTCGTCGAATCGTTGCGGCTCCAAAAATAGCAGAAAACACTGTTGCTCTTAAGAATTGAAAAAGTTGGAGGTTCGTCTGATCCAGACTCGCCCCGGAGCTGTTATAGAATGAAACTTATTTGGAATTTTACTTATGATGCCATCGGCAGCTTGCGCCCGCCCAGGATTTTTGCGAAAGTAACATCGTGAGATTTCGCGCTTTTCATTGTTTAGCTGATTGTCTGTGGTATCAACCGTTTCGCGCCATGTCATCGGCTCAATGGAATGGCAGCGTATCAGCGCATTATAGATTGCGAAAATCAAAGTTGCCGGTGTGGCGAAATGGCAGACGCACAGGACTTAAAATCCTGGGACCATAAAAAGTCGTGTGGGTTCGAGTCCCGCCACCGGCACCATTCCACCAGTTAGGGATTTTTCGACGAGTAGTGACCACGGTTTAACGCAAGACACGGTTTAACGCAAGAACGGCAGTTGACGCTGGCGCAGGTCCGCACGCTAGCTAAGCGTTTCAACGTGTCAGCCGATTTGTTCCTGCCGTGAACTGAGTGACGTTAAGGACTCCCTTTTTCACGGAGGTGGCCCGTCCGGGCGGGGTGCCGGGGGATTGTAAATGCCAATTGCTTGACCGTCAGCGGTCTTGTTTGGTTGTAAATGTTGATTGTTTGAATGTCGAAACCCAATTTCATCGAACTGCCGGGCTGCGAGCCGATCCCCATCATTTTTGAGGACCGCTCGGTGCTGGCGATTGACAAGCCGCGCGGCTGGATGCTCGTGCCGGATTCGTGGCGCAAGACGAACTGGAATTTGCAGACGGCGATTGATTCGTCCATCCGCGCGGATGATTTCTGGGCGCGCTCGCGCAACTTGCGCTATCTCCGGCACGTCCATCGGCTGGACGCGGACACGAGCGGCGTGATGCTCTTCGCCAAAAGCGAGGGCGCGATGCGCGCGATGAGCGAACTGTTCGAGTCGCGGCGGATGGAAAAAACGTATCTCGCCGTCGTCGAAGGTGTGCCGAAGGAAAAGGAATGGATTTGCGAACTGCCGCTTGGCCCGGATCCAAAAAATTTCGGCAAGATGCGAGTGGACACTTCGGAGGAAGGCAAGGAAGCCGAGACGCATTTTCGCGTGCTGCAAAGCAACGAGCGTTTCACGCTGATCGAGGCGAGTCCCTTGACGGGGCGCACGCATCAGATTCGTTTGCACCTGGCGGAATCCGGCAACCCGATTGTTTGCGATGAACTTTATGGTCGTGTGCAACCGGGTTTTCGTCTCGGCCTGCGCGCGGTGCGGCTGGCTTACAAGGATACGTTCACGCGCTGGCCGGTCAACATCCTCGCGCCGACGGAATCATTTCTGAAGGAATTTGGCTTCACGCTTTCAAAGGAATTGCAGCAGGAGAAATGGGTGCGCCGTCCGTTCGTGCCCAAGCAAAAAGTAGGAGCGAACGTGAGTTCGCTCAAAAAAGAAAATGAAATTTGAGCCGGCTTATGTCGGCTGCCACCAATTTAACTTTAGTCCGCGTATTTGACGGAGCAGCCGTAAGGCTTCGTTGAAGAAACTGCAATTGGCTTTCCAGCCAACAAATCGCCGACGGCTTCCTTGACGTAATTTCTCGCGGTGCGCGGGTCGTGCGAAGGGTCGGGCATATTATCAATCGCGCCGTCATAAACGAGCATGCCGTCAGTGGCGATGACGAACATATGCGGCGTGGTTTCCATTCCGTAAAGATGGCCGATGACGCCGGCGTTGTCGTCAATCCACGCGGTCGCCGTCATTTTCCGATCCGCAAATTCCCCGCGCGCCTGTTCAGCCGTGCGATAGCTGAAATTGTTCTTGTTCACGGAATCAACAATCAGCCACACGACGCCTTTTGCGGCCAAATCTTTTTGCGTTTCCTGCATCGCGCCGGTCTTGTAATGGTTCGCGTCGTAAGGACAGTCGGAGTTATAGGATTCAATGACGACAATCTTGCCCTTGTAATCGGAGAGCTTGAAGGTCTTGCCATTAATGTCCGTGCCGGTAAAATCCGGCGCGGGCTTGCCGACTTCGACGGCGAAGGCGGACGCGGCCAATGTTAACGCGGTCAATAATGCGAACGTGGTTTTCATGCGTTCAATAAGATGCAGGTTTCGACAGAAGGTTTCAAGAAATGTTCAACGCGCCGCACGGTCGAGCACGTCCAGAATGATCTTTTCGTAGCCAGAAGGCAGTTGCAAAGGCGACGGTTGCGGCAAAACAATCGGCGCCGCGCCGGAATTTTTCGGATAAACCAAAACCAGTGGCACGCCCGCGCCGCCAAACTTTGAAATTTCATCGGTGATTTGCGGCGGCGTGCGCGTGTAATCGGCCAGCAAAGTCACGGCATTTATTTCTTTGAGCTTTGCGGAAACGGAATTGTTTTCGAGCGCCGGTTTGACGATGGCATTGCATGTCACGCACCAACTGGCGGTGAAATCCACCAGCACCGGCCTCCCGGCGCCGCGTGCCTGCGCGACGGCTTCCGGCGACCACGGCTGCCAGTCAATTCCGCCGGAAGAAACGGCCAAACTCGTCGCGCCCGTCTCGTCAATCATTTCGCGCCAGTGCAATTTATCTTCCAACGCGTAAGCGTAGCTGCCGGCCAGCAAAATTAAAACGGTTGCGAGCGCAATTCCTTTTCGTTTGCGACCGCGCTGGACGAACTCGCCGAAAATCCACGCGGCGAACGCGAGGACGACGAGAAAGATGCCAAGCCAAAAAACGCCCCTGCCGTAATCGCTCGCGGCAACGTGGAGAAGCCACACGACCGTCGCCAGCATCGGAAAGCCCATGGCGATCTTGAATTTTTCCATCCATGCGCCGAACTTCGGTAGAAATTTCAGCCACGCCGGATTCCAGCTCAATAAAACATACGGCGACGCGAGGCCGAGGCCGACGGTGAGAAAAATCAAAATGATTGTCGCCGCGCTTTGCGAAAAAGCGAAGCCGAGTGCCGGTGCAAGAAACGGCGCGGTGCAAGGCGTCGCCAAAGTCGTGGCGAGCACGCCATTGAAAAATGCGCCGCTCGCGCCGTGCCGCGACGCAAGATTTCCGGCGGCGTCCAAAGTTTTTCCGCCGAGCGTGACTTCAAACACGCCGAACAGGTTCAGCGCGACGAGCGTGACGAGCGTGGTGAGGCAGACGATGAA
>CAYPTV010000177.1:0-6454 GCA_964413505.1 uncultured Bifidobacteriaceae bacterium
CGGTCTATACCAACACGTTCAACGCCGACGGCAGCTACGGCTACACGAACACGCCCCTGACGGGCAAGGCCGGGTTCCTCCTGCTGGTCTCGCCGTAATACGAATGGAATGGATAGTTTGAACGTTTTTTAAGTTAAAAATTTTGGCGGGTCTATTAAGGGGACTCGCTTGGTGGAAGCAGGATGCCGGCATTTAGGGTGTGCCGGCATCCTGCGCTTGAAAATTTAATAACCCGGTCAAATCTACATCTACAAACTGAAAAAAATGAAAACCAGACTGCAAGCTCTGCGACGTATATCTGCTGCCTTTACCTTGATTGAACTTCTCGTGGTGATCGCCATCATCGCCATTCTGGCGGCGATGCTGTTGCCGGCACTGGCCAAGGCGAAGCAAGCGGCTCAAAGAGCCACGTGCTTGAGCAACCAGAAACAACTGCAACTTGCTTGGGGAATCTATGCGGATGACAATGCCGACAAGCTGGTGATCAACGCGAAGGTGCCTGCGAATGGCACTCCCAATTGGGTCAATGGCAGTATGTGGATCGCCCAGCCAACCCCGCCAGCCCTCACTGATTACACGAATACAGCCCTGATACAGACCGGTCTGCTTTATCCTTATGCCAAGAATGTTGGTATCTACCATTGCCCAGCCGATGTTCTGCCAGATAATCGTGCAGGCGATTCAGGCAATACAATTCGGTGCCGGTCTTACTCGATGAACTGTTATATGAATGAAGAAGACATTGGAAATACGCACGCCGGCCTTCCTGCAGGTATCTATATTGTCAACCACAAAACCAGCGACATCAAACAGCCCGCGCCGACATTTGCCATCGTCTTTGTGGAAGAGGTTCAATATTCGATTGATGATGGGGATTTCGGCTTTTCACCCAGCGGACTTCCCGGTTTAGGGCCGGTTAATGAATGGTATAACATCCCCGCCATGGAGCATCGCGGCTCGAACTTTGCCTTTGCGGATGGCCATGTGGAGTTTAGAAGATGGGTGGACGGCACAACATTGGGAATCACAACCACTGATTTTACCGATCCCGGTCCCGACTATTCAGATCTTCGATGGATTCAAAACGGCATTGCGACGCACAATTGACGTCCAGAGTATGAAAATATGAAACAATGCCAAGTTTGCCGGGATTGAGTGGCCCGTCATCATGACCATCGCGGTCTGGCTGCAATGTTTTCCCCGGCGCTTTTTTGAGTCAGACGGTGTATCATAACCCAAATGATGATGATCGTTGCATGGCGGCTGGCGCTTCTATCCGCGTTCAGCGTGCTGCTTGGTGACGGCATGGTGCCGGCTTTGGTCGCCGCGCCTTTGTCGCCGACAAACCTGCTTGTGGACGATGTCGCTAATCCGGTGGGCACGGAAGCTGTGCCGTATTTTGGCTGGCTGGACGTTGATACCAACGCCAATGAAATACAGACAGGCTACGAAATTCTTGTCGCCACCTCGCTGGCGAATCTGAATTCCAACCTCGGCGATACATGGGATAGCGGCGAGGTTTTAAGCAGCCAGGAAAATCATGTCGTGTATGCGGGCGCACCGCTTGCCGCTGATACTGAATATTTTTGGAAAGTCCGCACCTGGAACAGGGAAGGCAATTCAAGTCCATATTCAACCAATGGTAATTTCATTGTTGGCTTGCTCTCCAACTCTGATTGGAATGGGGCGTCTTGGATTGAAGGCAGCACGAGCGCAGCGGACAACTACACTTATTACCGCGACTGGACTGCGGCCCTGCCCGCCAAAACAGTGCAGCGCGCGACGGTCTATGTGACCAGCGTCCATAAATACGCGCTCTATGTGAACGGGTCGCTGGTCGGGAAAGGTCCCGCCTACGCTTTCCCGCAGTTTCAATTTTACAACGCCTTCGACATCACTCCATTGGTCGCTCCCGGCACGACCAATCTGTTCGCGATCTTCAACCATTACTTCGGCGGCGGATCGGGGCGCGTGGCGAGTTTGCCCGGTGTTCTGATGAAGGCGAATATTCATTTTACGGATGGAACAATCACGAACATCGTCACCGACGGCACATGGTTGCAAAGCCGGGCGACGAACTGGATTACCGGTCAGGCCTCGCGCAACGGCCAGGGTGCCGGTTATATCGAGAAGATTTACGCGGGGCCGCTCACGACAAATTGGTTCACGACCGCCTTCGATTCCTCCGGTTGGGCCGCGCCCACGGTAATTGGCGGCCAGCCCAATTCAACCTGGACGGGCGCGCTTTTGCCCGACCTGACTCGTATTGTCGAGACGGTGCTGACTCCCGTTTCCGTCACCAACATGGGCGGCGGCAAATACATGGTGGATCTCGGCAAGGTTTATTCCGGCGTGCCGCTCATCTCGTTTTCCGGCGGCACCTCCGGCACGGTGATAGGAATGCTCGGCGGCTTCGCGCTGCTCTCATCGGGCGACATTGATGCTTCTCAAAACCAGAGCACGACCCTGTCCTACTACGCCGTGCTCAACGGCTCGAACTTCACCTTTCAGCCGGCAGAGTATGACACGATGCGCTACTTCGAAATTTCCAATTCGCCGATGCCTGTGACCACCGCCAATTTTGCATTCATCGAACGCAACAGCCAGCTGAACGACGCGGCTTCGTCCTTCACTTCGTCCAACGCCGCGTTGAACGCCGTGTGGGACATGATGAAACACACCTTGCCGGTGGACGCGCAGGAGGAATTCATAGACTCGATGCGCCAGAAAGGCGGCTTCCTCGGCGACGGCTTTCAGGAGAGCCTCGCCGCGATGCAGGTGGAGGACGAGCGCGTGCTGACACATCGCCGGTTGAACGAGTTCATCGAGTCCATGGGCGAGTTTTGGTCTGCGCCGGCGAACGTCGGCCGGGTCAACGCCTGTTATCCTGACAGTTCCAATGCGCGTGACATCCCCGACTACTCGCAGTCATTTCTCCAGTGGGTGTGGGAATATTATTTGCAGACGGGCGACATCGCCTTTCTCAACACGAACTACACGGCGCTGACCAACATTGCCCAGTATGTGAACCGTTCCCTGAATCTGACCAACGGTCTGATCACCAGACTGCTGGGCGGCACTTCCGGTTCCTATACCAACGGGATTATAGACTGGCCGTCCGACATGCAGTTCGGCTACGACCTGGCCACCGTCCGCAATCCCGGCAATGCCAGCACCGTCATCAACGGCTGGGCCTGGGAAGATTACGACCTCATGTCCCGGATTGCCGGCGAGGTGGGCAACGCTGCCGACAGCAACACCTATCGCGCAATGGCCAACGCCCTGCAAACCGCGATTAACACCAATCTGCTCAATGCCAGCGGTGTTTATGTGGACGGCCTGGAACCCAACGGAACACAGAGCGCGCACGCCTCGCAGCACGCCAACGCCTTCCCACTTTCTCTCGGCATCGTGCCGGCGGCGCAGCAGGCGAGTGTGACCGCGCAGGTTGAGTCCCTCGGCATGAGCGTGAGCGCGCTGGGCATCATACAACTCGTGCGCGCACTCGGCGAGGCCAACCAGGGACCGGCATTGCTCAACCTTTACACGAACGCAAACCAGTATGGCTGGGCGCAAATTCTCTCATTGGGTGGCACGGCGACGTGGGAGTCGTGGACGGCCAACACCGACGGCAACAGCGAGTCGCACGGCTGGGGCGCGGTCGGGCTGGATGGATATGTCCGCTACATTCTGGGCGTCAAGCCGCTGACGGCGCAGTTTGACCAGGTGCAAATCAAGCCGCTCGACTTCAGCAACAGCCTTGCCTCCGCCAGCGGATCGGTCCTGACCGACCGCGGCAGCATCAGCGTGGAGTGGGATCGCAGCGCGACGCTGTATCATCTTGCCGTCACCATTCCCGTCAACGTCACCGCCACCGTCTATGTGCCGCAGGCGGGACTGACCAACACGACCGTCAATCTGGACGGCACCAACGTCAGCGGCACAATCACCAATGGTTATGTCGGCATTTCAGGCGTCGGCTCCGGCGCGCACAACCTTCAGCGCGCCATCGAAACGCTGCCGCCGGTGGCGGGCTTTAACGCCGCGCCAACCGGCGGGTTTGCGCCTTTGACGGTGACGTTCACAAATCTTTCGAGTAATGCCACGAACTATGTCTGGAATTTCGGCGACGGCAATACTCTCAGCACCAGTTCCAGCGCAAACGTGGCCGACACCTACACCAATCCCGGCAATTATACCGTCAGCCTGACGGCAACCGGTCCGGCAGGAACAAACTCGCTGACCAACACCGCCTACATCGTTGTGGCCACCCCGCCGCCAGTTAATTTGCACGATGGAACGACGGCGATCACCTACGTTGCATCGGCCACCGTCAGCCAGTCCGTCACAGTTACTGCCGGGGCAACCGTGCTGGTGGTTCTTTTGGAAGATCACGGTGTCTTCAACGCCGAACCCGCCACTCTCACATGGAATGGCGCAACACTCGCGCAGGCAATCCAACAGGATCTTAATGCCACCTCCTATCGCGGTTCTGCAATCTATTACTGCTTCAACCCGCCGACGGGCACGGCCACGCTTTCAGCCACCGTGACCGGGGCTGACGCCACCTGGCTGACGGCCTATACCTTGAGCGGCATCAGCACCAACCCGCCATTGGCCGGCTCGGTCGGCGCAAACGCCACTGGCGACACCATCACATTTAATGTGGCAAGCATTGCGCCCGGCTCATGGGCTGCGGTGAACTCGACTTGGGCCAACACTTCCGGTGGCAACCCCGTCATCACCGGGACGGGCGGCACGGACTCGCATGCATTCAACTCCCAGACCACTCCCAACACCGTGGCCACCGCCGGCTATGTGTCCGGCTTGAACGGCGGCACGGACGCCTTTTCGGCCACCTGGGCTGGAACAGCCCAGAAGGCGAACTTCGCCGCCGCCGTCTTCACACCCGCGCCTGTCGCGCCGGTGGCCGGCTTCAGCGCCGCGCCCACCAATGTCTTCGTCACGCAGCCGGTAGTCTTCACCGACGCCTCCACCGGCGGCATCACCAACTGGGTCTGGAGTTTTGGCGACGGCAATGTCGTCACCAATGCCTCCAACGCCAGCGTGACCAACAATTACGTGTCATCTTCAGCCTCGCCTTACTCCGTGCAGCTTGTCGTGGCCGGGGCGGGCGGTTCCAGCACCAACACCCGGACGGGTTACATCGTCGTCAAACCCGCGCCCGTGATCGGCTCCACCGTGCTCTCCGGCAACAGCCTCATCCTGGCCGGGGCCAACGGAGTGCCTTTTGCAACCTATCGAATTCTCGTCTCCACCAGCTTGGCGGCCGGTTCCTGGGTGCCCGTCTGGACGAATGTCTTTGGCGCGGACGGCAGTTACAGCTACACAAATTCTCCGCTCACCAACACCGCCAGCTTCATCCAGCTCGTCTCGCCCTGATGCATGGCAGATGGGACCAAGCGACCCTGGAAATTAGCCGGGGACAACGTCCTTTCAGGATGCATGATTTTATCGGATGTTTTTCCCGGCACGACGTGCCGGGCTGATTTCCAATGTCGCTTCGCGACAAGCATCGTTTCACCCATTACGAATGTCGAGGAACCCAAAAAAGGGGATTTTGACCGTTTTCCGCCTGTTTTCAGGGATTTAGGACGCGGCGGCATTTTGAAAACCTCAGGGGTGGGCGATTTACCCCCGGGGGTGGCGGTCAAAACCCCGGGGGTGGCGAGTTCACCCCTGAGGGTGGGTGTTTTACCCCGAGGGGTGACGAGCAAAACCCTGGGGGTAGCCGCTTCACCCCGTGGGGTGGCGGGTGGAACCTTGGGGGGTGGACAGCAAACCCCCGGGGGTAGCGCGAAGAATCCGGGGGGTGACGGGCTAAACCCCGGGGGTGGCATGAATAATCCCGGGGGTGGTGAACATACCCCTGAGGGTGGCACGCAAAACCCCCGGGGTGGATGGAAAACTCCAGGGGTTGCGCAGCGCCAGCCGAATCTTATTTAGCGCCGTCCCGCCATTATTCCGGCGGTTCCGGGGAGCGGCCACCGCGCTCCGAGGGTTGCGCGACGCAATTCACCGGGACGAATCATTCTCGTCGTCGTCCCCATCCTCATTCTCAAAAAGCCTGCCAAAACTGACGATGAGGAGGAGCATGAGGACGAGGAAGAAAAGTCAGGTTCCGATTTTTCAGACACGTTCTTGCAACGGAAAGTTGCCGCCCGCGAAACTCCTGCCATCGCTTTGTTCACGGTAGGGTTACACCCCATGGTCAGAAGCCGGCGCATGAGTCAGTATGTGTCCAGTGTAAAAAACAATAACGTAACAACCGAAAGAATTAAAATGAAATCCATGTTCCCCCTAACGCTCGCGGCAGTCGTGAGCACAATATTAATCACCAGCGCGCCGTTGCGCGCCGCCAGCACGGACAGCCGCATCGAGTCGTCCGCCTCGACGTCCTATGTGTTCAAAACCACGCTCAAGGATGATTCCA
>CAYPTV010000178.1:0-6443 GCA_964413505.1 uncultured Bifidobacteriaceae bacterium
CCGCCGCCATCGAATTCGTGGACATCGCCGGCCTCGTCAAGGGCGCGTCGCAGGGCGAAGGTCTGGGCAACAAATTCCTCACGCACATCCGCGAGGTGGATGCCATCGTGCAGGTCGTCCGCTGCTTTGAAGACGCGGACATCCATCACGTCACCGGCAGCGTTGACCCCGTGCGCGACGGCGAAATCATCACGACCGAACTGGTTTTGTCCGATTTGGAAGCCGTGCAAAAGCGCCTCGCCAGCATCGCCAAGGACGCCAAGCGCGGCGACAAGGAGGCGCTCGCGCAGGAATCCGTCTTGAAAAAAATCGAGCCGCACCTCAACGCTGGCAAACCCGCCCTCACCCTCGAACTCACGCCCGAAGAAAAAGCCATCTCGCGTTTGTTCTGGTTGATGACCGACAAGCCGACCATTTTCGCCTGCAACGTCAAGGAGTCCGACCTCGCCAACGCCGATAAAAATCCTTTTGTCCTGAAAGTCCGCGAATACACCGCTCATCATTTCGCCTGCGAAGCCGTCGTCATCAGCGCGCAGATCGAAAGCGACCTGATTGACCTGTCCGCAGACGAAGCGAAAGAATTCTTGAAGGAACTCGGCGTGACTGAATCCGGCGTCGGCGTTTTGATTCGTGCCACGTATCACCTGCTCGGACTGCGCACCTATTTCACCGCCGGCGAAAAGGAAGTCCGCGCGTGGACCATCCATGTCGGCGACACCGCACCGAAAGCCGCCGGCGTCATCCACTCCGATTTCGAGCGCGGCTTCATCAAGGCCGAGACCGTGGCCTATGACGATCTGGTGAAATGCGGTTCCGTCGCCGCCGCCCGCGAAAAAGGTTTGTATCGGATGGAAGGCAAGGAATACGTCGTGAAAGACGGCGATGTGCTCCTGTTCAAGTTCAATGTGTGACAGATCAATTTCACGAACAGACAAATTAATTCCACGAACAGAATGATCAATTCAACGAACGGACAGATTAATGCAACGAACGGACAGATTAATTTAACGAATTAACAGATCATTTTCACGACCGGATAGATTAATTTAACGAATAGAAGGAACATATTCAGTATAAGAACGATAAAATCCATAAATTAGCAGATAACTTTCATCAGCAAACCGATAATTTTATTCAACAAATTGATTTTTTAATTAGTATTTGACTTGAAATAGCCAGCAATTATCATGCTTTTCAATGAATACGACTCCTGAAACTCAAAAAACAGCGCTTCCTTTGCCATTGCCGGATTGCAGCAGCATGGTGAAGGCTATTGGCAGTCCGAAGCGATGGAAAATGCTCCAGGAATTGAGCAAAGGCGAGCCGCGCACGGTCGGCGAACTGGCATCCGCCGCCGGCTGCAATTACGACAACGCCAGCAGGCATCTCATTGTGCTGCGCAAAGCCGGGCTGGTGGTGCAGGGACGCGGACGGCTTTACCAAATCCCGAAACAATATCTTTCCACGACCGGCCAGCCGCATGTGGACTATGGCCATTGCCTGCTGCGGATGGATGCGGCGGGATAAGAAAACTGTCACGCTCGAAAATGACCCTGCCGGATGGACGGCAAGAAATACTTCGTGAAAGACGGCGACGTGCTGCTGTTCAAGTTTAATGTTTGATTTTTGAACCGCAGAGACGCAGAGGGAACTAGCGTCGTGCGCCGATGATGAATTCATATTCGTCATGCCGCCCGATCCAAAACCAAACCAAATCCGTGCCATCTTGAACACCTGCCGCGCGATGATGAATGCCCACTCGCGCCGAACAATACCGCCCGACTTTTTTGAAATGCAACGATGGGTGTTGCGGATTGAGTTTCAACAGCGCGAAATTTTTATCGGCTAGTTCCTGAATTTCGCGGGGAAGCTGTTCGTAGAATTGCCAGAACTTTGGGTTGGCGCGATGCTTCACAAATCGGTGCAGCGTCCGTTGCGCAAATCATTGACGGCTTCGTCCCCCAGCGCGTCAAGCCGGCCGGCCGCCACATCCTGCTCAAACTGCCTGTCCCACGCTTCCGCGTCAAACTCCGCGAACCAGCTTCGGAAAGTCGCCAGTTCATCCGTCGAAAGCCTGCTGACGGCGGTTTCGATTTCTTTTATCGTGCTCACGCAATAAAATTTGTCCAAACCCGATGGAAATGCAAACGTAAATTGCTGTTCAAATTCAACGTCTGATTCTCAAAGTAAAGTTGAGTTACTGAACATTTCCTTCCCGCGCATTTCGTGCGTAAGCCAAAAGTTTTTCATCCAATTTTGCGTTGCCTAAAAAATCGTCAATTATCTTTTGTGTTTCTTCGCGACGAGAAAAGGACATTTCACTTAATCCATGCAACGCACTTTCGCGACAAGCTCTGTGTTCAATAGTCAGAATTTTCTCAAGAACATTCAAAACGGCATCCTGTATTTCTTGCGCTTCGCCAACAGTCGGTGGAGAAATATCCCAAAACATATAGCAGCTTGAATTTAGCGGTGAACCTTCTTCGGATAAATGTCCCAAAGTTTCGGCACAGCGTTTGGCAAAACAATCTGAATACAAATGGAAAATATTTTGGATTGCTTCACGTCGCTTTTCCAATGGAACTTCCGAAGAGTTTAATGAACGTAGAAAATCTGAACACGACATGCTGACGAAATACCAAATTCCTTGGTCAACTTGCGCGTCGGTGTATTTTATTAAATCTTTGCCAGCATTACGAAATGTTTGGCTAATCAATTCTGTCATTTCTTCATCTGAAGCTTCAAACGAAAGTGCATCTTCAGCCCGATACCATTCCGGTAGTGGGTATTTGATTTCATGGTCGAAGACATGTTTCAACCATTCTTGATAGCGCGAACTCATTTACTGGCAATTTTGCCGGTTGTCGGAAAATTGCAAAACTTTTTCGGGTGAAAATTTATCCCAATTTATATCTCCGCATCTTCGACTCAACTTCCTGCGCCCATGCATCAAGACCGCCGCGCAGGCAGCGCACGTTCTGCAAACCGTGCCCCATGAAATACGCCGCAGCGTCGAGACCGTTCTTGCCTGCGTGATCAATCACGACGATTGGATTTGTGTTCGAGCCGCTCGCCATGAGTTCGCGCATCACGTCCTGCGACAGCAGCACCGAACCGGCGATGTTCACCGCCTCGAATTCCTCGCGCGAACGCACGTCCACCAGCTTCACCGATTTGTCGTGCTGCAAAAGTTCGGCGAGTTCCGCCGGCGAAATCAAAACCTTCCCGTCCTGTTCGTGGCTGGACTGGATATGCGCCAGCACCTCCGCCACGTCCAGACTGCCGTTGCGCGCGCAGACCTGCGCCAGCGTTTCATCCGGGCTGAACCCGCAACTGCTGCACCCGCCGATGTGATACCGCCGGAACAACGCCCGCTGCGCGCCGGGAAAATGTTCCAGCACGGCGCTCATCGGCGATTGCAAATTTATTTCTGTCATAACAAAGGTTCAGCCAACCGTCGCGGCAAATCTCTTGCGCCGTGCATCAGGCGTTCAGCGGAAAGTTCAGTCGCATCATGCCGGTAGAAAATCAGGATTTTTTGAAATGGTTTTTCAACCTGCATCGAGCAAAGCCCGTGAAGCAGCGGATGACGAAATTTTCGGCGGCGGCCTAGATCAGGTTGTTCAGACAGTAACAACAGCGTGTTGGTTGCGGCGCGCAAAAAACGTTCAGCTATTTCTTCGCCAGCTTCCGCAAGATACCAACGATATTGCTGGTCGAAGTCCGCGTTGAAATCGTCGGCGCGATGCAGCGACACTTTCATTTCTGCCGTCTGGCCCGATGTTCGCGCAATGCCTTGTCCGCGATTTCCCGAAATTCCTCTGGCTTCCAAGGCGAATGCGGCCCGTTCACCGCCTTCAACAATTCCGCTTCCAGCTCCGGGCTGTCCTCTTCCAAATCCAGAACGCGCGGCGCGAGCGTCACGCGATTGTCGCCGTCCGTCAGCACAATCGTCTCGCCGCGACACGCCTCGGCGACAAGCTGGCCGAGTTGACCTTCCGCCTCGCGAATGGAAATCGCTTTCATGGCAGCACTCTAATCTTTGGAACGAAATCCAGCAAGCGGCTTTCTGAATCAAACCGCGAACCACGCGAAATACGCGAACGCTTTTCAACGGGAAAACTTTGACGCGAATTTCACGAATTCACACAAATTAAAAAGCCTGTAAGGCTGACAGATAATAGCCCAGGGCAAGTGAACAACGTGAACGCCGCCCTGGGTTAATCGTCAAAAAAATTCCAAGCCCTGTAAGGGCGAAAGAACTTGATGCTAAATGGAAAATAATTTTACAGCTTCTTTTACCAGCGCTTTCGTTCTGCTACGAATATCTTCCACCGTCCAAGAGTTTTTGTCCCGAAGTTCGTTATTTAGATATAGGCCGTTTTTGAATCCCACAAATTTTCCACCGGCATCTTTACGGTCACGCTTGTCCGCAAAAGACTTATTTCCTAATTTGCTGTTGTAGCCGGTGATTGTGAGATTGCCGAGATTATGAACATACTGCTCTCGGTATTCTTTTGCCTTTTCTTCGTTGCCATCAGCAATCATTTTCACCCAGCTTTCGGGAATGTTCGGCCCTTGCGGAAAAATATGTTCAATTGTCCAAATGTAGTCGCCCCGGCTATCCCGTTCCCAAAGGTCGGTTAATTTCTCTTTTGTCTGGTTTGCTTCTTCAATCTTGCAGAGCACGAACCGCGTTGCATCTTTATTTTCGTCATAAATATTGCCATCCAGTTTCGACTCAAATAACTTGTCCGGCGCAAACCAGTTCTGTTTCTGAAATTCCTGTCGAATAATTTCCGATGCGTCGGCTTTTTCTTGTTGTCGCAGTTGGTCAATGATTGAAATAAACATTCCGGGCAAATCTCGCGTTGGCGGTTGGTCTGTCAAACTGCGACGCACGAAGAATTTTACAAAAAACTCCGAAATTTCTGCAAGGTTTGCGCTTGGCCGATCTGCCAAAAGATATAACAACAAAACATAGGCAGGTGTTCCGCCGATTCGTTCCAAGTCGCGAAACTGCCGCGCGACATTTTGCGGAACAGAATCATCATTCGGCGCGATGATGCGATTGTAGAGCTTTGCCTTTTCAAACAAGTCCGCAAAAATGGATGCCGCATCTTTGTCAATCAGGTGTTCGTAGATGTGGATTATGTTCGAGCGCGTCGCCAACGTGAACTTCGGCACGCTGATTTCCTTCTTAAATTTGAAGGCGTTGTAATATTGACGAAGATACCGTTCCTGCACCGAATAATCATCCGTCAGATTTTCCAACAACCGATTCCATTTCTTAAAATTTTCGTCAATGCTGTCTGGCTGCTTCTTTTCCAAGACAGCCAGCAATTTATTTTTTATCAAATCCAGCGCAGACAATGGGACGCCGCGATTGTTAAGCGACTCAAACAATGTGAATGCGTCAGAATGTGATCCGACTTCAATTTTAACCAGACTTGCACCATTCAACTTTTCAAGAAGTGCGCGCAATTGACTGATTCCAAACAGCAACACATCTTTGTCATTCGTTTGCTCCAAACGTTCCTCGAAATACCGATACGCTTTCAAAATTCGACGATTGCCCACGTTGGCTGGCTGTTCGACATCCTCCAAAATACCGGCTTTCTCCAGTGCCACCTTAAAGTCTTGGAAATTTTTGTTCTGGTAGGATGGTTCAATCCGCAACTGCTTACCGCCTTTGAGCAGCAATCTGTATTTCAAATTGTAAAGTTCATGTTTTGTCTCCTCGTCCAAATCGGGAAACTTGGTAAAGCGCGAATGGATTGCAGCATATAAAAGAGACAGCGTGGTCAATCGTTGTTGCCCATCCACCAATTCAAGCTCTTGTGTCTGAATGGCGTCATCGCTGCGGTTGATGCAAATAATCGAACCAAGAAAATGACCTGCCGGATTGTCCAAAATGTCATCAAACAAATTTTCCCAATCCTTTTTGCTCCAAACGTATTCGCGCTGATACTTCGGAACTATGAATCGCACTTTTCTCTCGGTATCAAGGATACTGGAGACTGGATAATTTTGCGCTGACTTGATCACCCGGCAAGATTACTTCGAGAGCGCGTCGCCGACAAGCACGCTAATTTCTGTCGCCCTTACAGGGCTTGGAATTTTTTTGACGATTAACCCAGGGCAGCACTGCGTTTGCCCTGGGCTATTATCTGTCAGCCTTACAGGCTTTTGATTTGTGTGAATTCGTGGAATTCGTGTCAAAAAACTTCGCGCTAAAATCGTTCGCGTCGTTCGCGTGTTTCGCGGTTCAATTCATTGCCCAAAAAATTTCTGAATCTCCTTCACCACTTCCACGAACCGGTCCACTTCGGCCTTGGTGTTGTAAAAATAAAAACTTGCGCGGGCGGTGGATTCCACGCCGAGCTTTTGCATGAGCGGTTGCGTGCAGTGATGCCCGCCGCGCAACGCCACGCCCGCCTGAT
>CAYPTV010000179.1:0-6442 GCA_964413505.1 uncultured Bifidobacteriaceae bacterium
CGCCATCGAACTGCTCGCGCCGCCGCCGCTGCCGGACTCGCCGGAGCAGGCCGCCGACATGGCGGAGGTGCAGGCCGTCTATCACGCCGCCACCAGCAACGACATCGCCGCCGCCTATTCGGAAAAGAAATTCGACATCTTCAACTTCAAGCCCGCCATCGGGGATTTCTTCGTGGCCGGCAAGTTCCCCAAGACCGAGGCTTTTTTTGACAACGTGCAGAAGGACGCGGAGGCCGTGACCGACAAGGCCAAGGATTATTACCAGCGCCCGCGCCCGTATGTGACCGACCCCAGCCTCGTCAACGGCAAGCTCGAAAAAAGTTTCAGCTATCCCAGCGGCCACTCGACCGAATCCATGGTTCTGGCGCTTGTCCTCGCCGATGTGTTCCCCGACAAGCACGACGCCATCATCGCCGAGGCGCGCACCATTGGCTGGCATCGCGTCCAGACCGCGCGGCATTATCCCACCGACATCTACGCCGGTCGCGTGCTCGCGCAGGCCATCGTCAAGCAGATGGAGAAAAACGACGACTTCATCAAGGACATCGCCGAAGTGAAGGCCGAGGTTGCCGCCGCACAGAAGTAAGCTGTTCTTATCTCGCAGAGCATAGATTGCCCCTCGCCCACCGGATGGGAGAGTCCGACGCCACACTCTCAAATCAGATTGGAGAGGGGCTGGGGTGAATTGAGCCACAGATGGCCACAAATGAAACACAGGTTTTGAACCGCGAAAGACTCGACCACGTGAACATTTTTTAACCACGGACATCCTCTTGCCCACCTCCCGTCTGCCATTTCCGACCTGCCAAATTGATTTTGACCTTGCGGGATTTCGAGAGCAGAATCGCCTCCATGAGCACGCCAAAGAAAAATCCGCTGCGCAAACCCGCCCGCAAACCGTTCCGCAAACTCCGGCCCGCTTCCGACCCGCTCTGCGGCAGCGCCGGTGGAGAGATCGCCGGCCAGAATGTGCGGGCATGGCGCGAGCGGCGCGGGCTGACGCTGCACCAGTTGGGCAGGCGCATCGGCGTCTCGCCGAACACCATTGACCGGCTCGAACGCGGCTCGAGCGACCAGAGTTTCTATATCCGCGCCTCGATTGCCTCCGGCCTGGGAGTCCCGATGTGCCAACTGTGGACGCAGGATGAAAAGATGTTCAAAAGTGTGCCGCCCAGCCAGTTGAAACGCGGCAGGGCTTTGGCCATAGATTAAAACAGATTTTGAACCGCGAACCACGCGAACCACGCGAACACGGAATTGACGCCGCCAGCTTTCCGGCGCACAATCGCCGCATGGCAACAAAATGTATCAACAGACTGCAATGATCCGTTTACGCTTCCATTCATGAAACTGGACACGCCCATTTTGTTCGTCGCCACCACGAACCCAAAAAAGTCGCGGAAATTCTACGAAGAAAAACTGGGTTTGAAATTCATATCCGAAGACGCGTTTGCGCTGGTGTTTCGGGTGGGCAAACTTCAATTGCGGATCCAGAAACTCGAGTGCATGACGATGGACATCCAGCATACCGTTCTTGGCTGGGCGGTGGCGGACATACGGAAAACCGTGCGCCGGTTGGCGCAGGCGGGAGTCAGGTTCCTGCGCTTTGAAGGCATGGAACAGGACACCGACGGCATCTGGCAATCGCCGGCCGGCGCACGCGTGGCGTGGTTCCACGACCCGGATGAAAACATTTTGTCGCTGACCGAATTTCCGCGAAGCTGAACCTCCGGCTGCCGGCGATGAAAATTCGGAGGCTGATTCGCGTTACCGCCCAACAGCCACAGATAAACACGTATGAACACAGCTTTCAGTGTTTCAGATTATCAACTTTTGTCCCAAACCCTTCATCCAAACATCAGCAATCCCTGCCGCGCCCGTAACGCGCATGATTGAAACGAATTTCACGAATTGGCATGGATTCAAATACGCTGAATTGTTTTGCCTAAATTGTTCTGATGCTTACGATGCGTGCAAGTCTACATGGCAAAAATTCAAATACTGAATTCTAAACTTTTTAAGCATTCAGCATTCAGCATTGAGCTTTTAGCCTTGGGCATCGCTGCCTGATTCCGGCGGACGGTTTTTATGAGTGGACGGCGGACCGGACGCATTTCGAGCAGGAACTGTTCGGCGCAACATGAATCAGTCTTTGACATTTGCCAGCACCGTCAGGCGCGACATCTTTGTAGAAACCCAGACCAAAATAATTTTCAGCTCCGTCGGGGCGACATATTCCGCTGATGTCGCTCCTGAACGGAGCTTTGGAATTTTTGCGGTTCATTCTACAAATATGCCAGCCCTACGGGCTTGAAAATCCGTGTTCACCCGCCGTGCTCGCGCCCGCCCGCCGTGCCAGCGCCCGTCGCGGCAGGTCGCGGCAGGTCCGTGTCCATCCGGCCACCGTTGACGTGCTGGCCTGTGGGATTTACACTCTCCAGCCGCCGACGAAATCAGACTGGCAGACTGGTGGCAATGCCACCCATTAAATTATGAAAATCCCCATTCCCTTGAATGACTTGGACAAGGCCATCTTGGCCTTTAAATGCAGCCAGGCGGCGGTGCCGGATTTGTTGCGCCTCCTGTGCGAGGGCAACCTGTATCTGCTGGCGCCATTCCACCCGGAGGTGGCCAATCAAAACATGAGTTATCTGGAGGGACAGCCGTTTCCGTTCCTGCGGCTAAAAACGGCCAAAGGTGATGTGAAGGTGGCGGTGTTTTCATCGGAGGCGCGCGCGCTGGAGAGCTTGAAGAAGGCCAAAGTGCGGCCACGCACCTACATGCCCTGCGTCATGTCCGCCAAGGATGTGCTGGGAATGCTCGGCAAGCTGAACCTGGCCATGTCGGTCAACATCGGCTGCTCCACGGGCGATATTTCCCTGCCGCCGGAATCGCTGCTCAAGCTGGCCAGCGGTTCCGCGTTCAAGCCGGCAATGGATGAAAAAGGCAGCGAACGGCTGCGGCTGGACAAGATTGACCCGGCGGATTATCCGACGGCGCTCGTGCAGGCGGTGTTTGAGTTTTGCCGGCTGCATGGTGAATTCCGCGCGGTCTGGATATTCACCCGTGTCATTGCCGGGCAGCCTGCGCCCGCCCTTAAGCCCTATTACCTGCTCGTGCTGATGGAGCCGCGCGACACGATGCTCTTCCACGATTTCCTGCTGGTGGCCAAGTCGGTCAGCCGGGAGTATGAGGTCAACCTCAGCCTCACCGAGTCAAACACCCCGGGATGTGTCGCGGATCTGTTCCGGCAGGCGCAGCCGTTTTATGTGGCCGCCGGTTACCAGCCGCCAGCAGCTCCCGCCCCCGCCGGTCCCTGAACAAGCCAGCCAATCCTGGTGTCTTCGTGTCTAGTGATTGATTGTCCGCAGGTTTTAACCACCAACCAGACATGTTCAATCGGTGCCTCCCGGCCCGCACCGCCGGGAACTTATTGAAGCGCCGGAAAGCTGACGGCGTCAAAATCAATCTGGGAGATCAACAGTTGGGGCGGAAATCGTCAGCATATTTTTGGCCAGCAGCAGTCTAGTCAAAACAAAGAATTGCTGCATATCAAAAACAGAAAGAGTTTCAACAAATGCCAGTGCCGGGAGAATCCGACGCCACCTGCTCTAATCGGATTGAATTGAGTCGTTTGGGATTTGAGGCATTTGGGAAATGCCGAAAAGGATTTGCCAGAGGCAAAGGCCGTGAGGCCGACTGAGCGGGAGCGATGAAGCCCACCGGCGAAAGGGATTTGCCGCTAGCGAAGGCCGGAAGGCTGAATGAGCGGGCGTGAATGAACCAATTGTCGCTGCCCTGCTTTCGGCGCACACTCGCCGCATGGCATGGCATTGTGACAACGATCGGGACTGACCCTTTTACATTGCGGGCAGAACAGAAAACTTTCCGGCCACTGGCGTCTGCCGTAAATCACCGTTCCCCTCCGGGTCATCCGCCTTCATCCAATTTCGGCGGGACAAGTCGCGCTGAAATGAATTGCGGCGGGCGTTCGGCGTATTAACATGGGCGCATGCCCAGCAAGAAATGTGTCAATGTGCCGCCTGGCCGATGGGAATACATGTTTCGGATGCTCGTGGTGTTTGAGCGCACTTACCGGCATTGCCGGGTGCCGCCCAATTCGCAGCCGGGCAGTCTGGGTGCTTGGGCGTCGCAACAGGTGGCGGACTATCAGGCCGGCCGCTGTTCCGCGCAACGCATCCGGCGGCTCGAACGGCTTGGCTTCGATTTTGGGGCGGGTGCCAAAAGGACGACCCGCAACCAGGACGCCCGGTGGGAGCGGCACTTTGTTGAGCTTCTGGCTTTCCATAAACAGCATGGACATTACCGGGCCAACCGAAAAATTCCGGACCAGAAGGAACTGGCAGTCTGGATATTAAATCAACGCCGCTTCCAACGCAAAGGCAAACTGCGGCCGGACCGGCAGAAGCGGCTCGAGGAGGCGGGATTGCAGTGGAAAGCGCCCTCGCTTGCCTGGGACCGGAGATATGCCCAGCTCGTGGCCTTCAAGAACCAGCACGGCCATTGTGATGTGCCGAGTCTCTGGCCGGAGAATCCGCAGCTTGCCAGTTGGGTGCATATCCAGCGCCAGAAACGCAAACACGGCATCTTGAAAGAGGAAAGGAGATGCAAACTGGATGACCTCGGCTTCACCTGGGTCGCCCAGCTACGGCAGGGTTATTTCCCCGGTTCGATGCAACACCGGCAGGAGCAATTCAACCAGCAGTGGGATGCCCATTTTCTCGCGTTGAAGCAGTTCAAGGAGCGGCACGGCCATTGCCGCGTGCCGGGAAACAGCGGCGACTCCCTTTATTCCTTGTCCGTCTGGGTGGTCACGCAGCGGATGCTGGCGCGGCGCGGCCTGTTGTCCGGGGACCGCCGTGAGCGGCTCGACACGCTTGGATTTGAATGGCGCAGCAACCATCCGGCTTGGGAACGGTTCCTGGCCGGGCTCGTGGATTTCCACCGGCGCTTTCTCCACTTCGATGTGCCCGCAGGGCGGCCGGAATACAAATCCCTGGCCACCTGGGTGAAAATCCAGCGCCAGCGGCATTATGATGGCGAACTGGCCGCCGACCGGGTTGCCCGGCTAGACCAGATAGGGTTCATCTGGACCTCGGTCTTTCCTCCCGGCTCAAATACCCGTTCGTTTCTCGAATTCATGCCCCGCTCCGACTGGGCATGGGAAATCCGCTTTGCTGAATTGCAGGCGTTCCATCAGGCCCACGGCCATTGCTGGGTGACTGACACCACCCCGGCCTGGCATCGCTTGGAACGGTGGACGCGAATACAGCGGGCCGCTTGGAAGCGCAACCTGCTGCCAGAAAGTCAACGTTCCCGGCTGGCCGCGCTGGACTTTGGCAAGCCCCATTGCCATCCGGGGTGGGATCGTCACTATGCCGAACTGCTGGATTACAAAGCGCGCTTTCAGGACTGCGATGTGCCTTCCGACTGGCCGGAGAATCCGGTTCTGGGCCGATGGGTGAGCACCCAGCGCATGGAGCGGAAAATTGGGCGACTCGACCAGAAGCGCGTTGACCGTCTCAACCAAATCGGATTTGTCTGGCGCAGCCTGCGGCAGTGTCATGGGCATCGGCGGGCTGCCTCGCCACCGGTTTGAAATCGCGGATGAATGCGGCTGGACGCCGGATGTTTTGAACATTGTTCAACGCGTCGTGGAAAGTAGGAGGTGACGAGTCTCTATCTAAAAAAACTAATCAGAGACTCCTCACGTCGTCTCCTACAAACGAATTCACCAACGAGGACGTGTTGACAGTCAGCGCGACCATGATTTGACGCAGGTTGTTCAGGTCGGTCGTCTTGACGGCCTGATTTTTGCCATGGCGGTTATTTTTTCGTGAGCCAGCGCAGGGAGTCGTTGAAGGCTTGTATCGTTTCGCGGCCGCGCAGGAAGAAAAAGGAAGGGTCGTCCTTGTCCTCGTGCAGTTCCTTGTAGCTGACCATTCCCGACTTGGCCATTGCGGAATAAATATCGGCGATGAGCGCCTCCGGCCTGCTCCAGACGGAAGGGAAAACGGTGGCGGGCTGGCCCAGCACGTCGCGCGCGCGGGCGAAGGCCTTGAGCATGAGGGCATCCCATGAACGTGCGATGCTGACGAGCAGCAGATTTTCCGGCAGAACTTTCATCGGCTGCCAGGTGTCCGGGTTTTCCGGCTCGGTCATCGGCGCAAAGAGCATCACGGGCCGGATGATGCCGGTGGTTGAGTTCTGATATTCCACGCAGCCTTCCATGGCATTTTCCAGATCGTTCCACGTCAAGAACGGGTCGAGCGCAAACACGGGCAGGTTATTTTGCGGTGGCATGGCCGCAGCATGACAAAAATGCCGTTATTTGCCAATGCCGGATCGAAATGAAATGGAATCAAGCCGGCGCGGGACGGATCAGTTCCGGCCCTTCAGCACGCACGTTGTTCAATGCGCG
>CAYPTV010000180.1:0-6393 GCA_964413505.1 uncultured Bifidobacteriaceae bacterium
GGAGACGACGTTAGGAGTCTCTGATTTGTTTTTAATTAGAGACTCGTCACCTCGTCTCCTACCAATTAAAGAGAAATCCGTGGATGCGGAAAGTTTTCCAGCATTGACGAGCTTCTGGATTTCGCCACTGTCAATGTGCCGGATGTAACTTTTTCCCGCATTGAGGCTCTCGACTTTTTTTTCGTCAACATCAAGGCCAATCACGCGCACGCCGCTGCGGGCGAATTGCAGGGCGAGCGGCAGCCCGACGTAGCCGAGTCCGATGATGGCGATGTTCATTGCTCGCGCCAGCTTGCACCAGCGGCGCGCGCGGCAAAAGCGTTTTCGATTGAAGCGACGCCCTGCCCAACATGGCCGGCGGGAGAAAACCAAAACCCATCCGGCCTTCAACAGGGCGTCGCAAATCAATTGAGCCGGCAAAACGCCGCCATTGCGGTCACTTCTTGAACGTCCGCAAATACGCGACGGACGCATTGATGTCGTCGTCGGAAAGCTCGGACGGCTTCATCAGCGTCTTGTCGTCTTTTTTCATGCCGTCCTTGATGGACTTGAAGGCTTCGGCGTCGGTGAACGCCGCCTGCACGGTGGCGTCGGTGTAATCGCGCGCGCCGAGCTTGGTGCCCATCTTGGTCGCGCCTTTGCCGTCGTCGCCGTGGCATTTGGCGCAGTTGTCGGAGTAGACCGCCTTGCCGTCGGCGGCAAAAGCGGATGTGGTGAAGGCGAGCGCAAGCGCCGCCGGGATTGCGAGGAGTGTGAATTTTTTCATAGCTTCAAAGCAAATCATCGCGCCGGTGGCCAGTTGCTGCCAACCCGTTTTTGCCAAATGCTTGGCATGGATTGCCCGTGTGAAAAGGTTCGGGTTTGCGTTTTTCCGGCCGGTGACGCAGCCTCATTGCACGATGAAATGCGCCATGCACAATTCCGAAGCCGCCGGCATCTGCGTCTGGTGCGGACGCGCATTGTGCGCCGAGTGCGCCAAGCCGGGCGCGACGGACCGAATGACCTGCTCCGAACATTGCGCCGCCGCGCTCGCGCGCAACGAGAAGGCGTTGCAATTGATTCTCCAGAAAAGTTTTCAAACCGCGCGGGCCGGGGCGTTTTATTCCTATTTGTGCGGCGGACTGTCGCTGGCGGCGGCGGTCGGCGCGAAGTTTTATCTGCCGTCGCCGTTCCTCATCTGGTTTTGCGGCGGATGCAGCGTCGTCTTCATCGCGTCGGGCGTCTGGTATGGCCTGATCGCACGGAAACAAAAACCATGATGTGCGCGGCAACATTCGCTTAAAGCCGCGCTTTACTTTGTCGGGTCAACAAGTTCTATGGAAGCTCCAAAGAATAGTTTGGAACCCTGCACAAGTTCGTGCAGCCGTTAAATAAGTTCGTGGAGACTCCAAAAAAGTTCCTTGGACGACTAAATAAGTTTCCGCCGCCGCTTAAAAAGCTCCCGAAGACCCCGCACGGGTTGCCGGGGCGGTTGAAACTGACCTTGGAACGCTAAAATCAACTTTTGGCGCACTTTAAGGATTTTTCCGGCGGTCCCGGCAAGATATTCATAACTTTTCGACTTTAATTTGTGTCTTTCCGGCCGGAAAATCAGATCCATCCCCAACTCAACCCCGCCAGCCTGACCGCCGACTGAACGAAACAGACAAGTCTGGGCTTTCAAAAAGAAGGCGCGCCGGAATACAACCCGGCGCGCGGCACCGGGGCGGTGGGCGCGGATGAAACATGGATTTTTCAATCAAATAACCTTTTGCCGGAAATTGTTCCGTGTTATTTCACGGCAAGAATGGAAATTCAACCAGCGACAACCGCCGTTCCTTGCCGGAACACGTTTTCCCGTTTCGGGCCGTGGCTGGTCGTTCTGGCCGTCCTGCTGTTCGTCGGGTTCATCCGCATGCGGCTGCTGGACATGCCGCTGGAGCGCGACGAGGGCGAATACGCCTACACGGGGCAGTTGATTCTCCAGGGAATTCCGCCCTACGAGCTGGCCTACAACATGAAGTTGCCTGGGACGTATTATGCCTACGCCGCCGGCATGGTGGTTTTCGGGCAGACAACGGCGGGAATCCACCTGACGCTGCTGGTGGTGAATGCGCTGACGATTGTTTTTGTCTTTCTGCTGGGGCGAAAACTTTTTGGAAAGACCGCCGGGCTGGCGGCGTGCGCGAGCTACGCGTTGATGTCCGTGAGCACGACGGTTTTTGGAACAGCGGCGCACGCGACGCAGTTTGTGGTTTTGTTCGCGGTGCCCGGCACGCTGCTGTTGTGGCAGGCGTCCCAATCTGGGAACCGACGCCTCATGTTTTTCAGCGGACTGCTTTACGGGCTGGCGTTCGTGATGAAGCAGCAGGGGATTTGCTTCGGGATGTTTGGTTTTCTGGCCCTGCTTTGGCTTGAAAGAACCGGGGCTTCACCGCCTTCAAATGCCGTGAAGAGGACGGGGTTGTTTGTTTTGGGAGCCGCCCTGCCGTTCGTTGTCATTTGCCTCTATCTTGCCGGTGCAGGGGTTTTTCCCCGGTTCTGGTTCTGGACATTTTCCTATGCGCGGACTTATGTCACCGGCACTTCATTGGTTGAGGGTTTCGGACATTTTTCTGATTATATCCGCAACCAGTTTGATTTTTTTGCCGGATTTTGGATTTTGTCGGCGGCCGGATTGGTGGTTGCATTGCGGAACACTGCCGGCGGGGCGCGCCTGATGTTTGCAGCGGGATTTCTGTTCTTTTCATTTTTGGGCGTCACGCCCGGACTATATTTCCGGGAACATTATTTTGTGCTGATGCTGCCGGCTTTTGCCGTGGTAGTCGGCATGGCGGTTTCAGTTTTGCAATCAATGTCTCCATCCCGGATGAAGGCTGTCCCGGTCATTTTGCTGATCAGCGTGCTTGCATGGGATGTTTATCTGCAAAGGTGGGCGTTTTTTCAACTGCCCCCGCAGATTCTTTGCCGGATCATTTACGGCGACAACCCGCTGACTGAATCAGTTTCAGCCGCAAATTACATCCGCGAACATTCGTCCAAAGGAGCGCGAATAGCCGTCATCGGCTCGGAGCCGGAGATTTGTTTTTATGCAGGCCGCCATTCGGCCACCGGCTACATTTACATTTATCCGCTGATGGAGAACCAGCCGTATGCCGTGGTCATGCAGCACCAGATGATCGGCGAAATCGCGCTGGCAAAGCCGGAATACATGGTCATTGTGGTGAACCGTTATTCCTGGCTGCTCAAGGATTCCTCCGACCTTGAAATTTTGAACTGGGCGCAAAATTACGCGGCGACCAGCTATGAACGCGTCGGCCTGGTGGTTTCCCGTCCGGGTGAAATGCCAATGCAGCTTTGGGGTGCTGACGTGAAAAACTATCACGGCAAGCTGGAGCAATACCTGGACATTTACCACCGCAAGCCGGATGTGAATTAAACCGTCACCGGCTTCATCTCCCGCTCCGTCTTCAACCGCAACTGCCCGCAGGCGGCGTCAATGTCGTGGCCTTTTTCGCGGCGCAAGGTGGCGGTGACGTTCTGGTCTTCCAGCGCGGCCATGAATTTTTCGCAGGCCTCTTCGCCGGGCCGTTCCCATGGCAATCCGTCAACCTTGTTGTAGGGGATCAGGTTCACTTTCGCATGAAGTTTGCGCGCCAGCACGGCGAGCGGCTTTGTTTCCGCGATGGAATCATTCATGCCGGCGATCAAAATATATTCCAGGGTGATCATGCGGCCTTTTTCGTGCTGATATTCCTCGCACGCATTGACGAGTTCCTTGAGCGGATATTTGCGGTTGACCGGCATGATTTTGTTCCGCGTCTCGTCCGTCGCGCCGTGGAGGGAGATGGCGAGGCGGAACTGCATCGGCTCCCGCGCGAGCTTCCGGATCTGCGGCGCGAGTCCGCTCGTGGAAATCGTGATCTTCCGCGCGCCGATGCCGCCGCCCCACGGCGCGTTCAGGATTTTCAGGGACTTCAACAAATTGTCGTAATTCGCCAGCGGTTCGCCCATGCCCATGACGACGATGTTATTGATCAAGCGCGGGGTGCGGAGTGCTGAATGCGGAGTGGAATCTTCCGGCGGTTCCCCACTCCGCGCTTCGCGTTCCGCATTTTGTTCGTTCCACCGTTCGACCGACAAAATCTGTTCCACGATTTCGTCCGGCGTGAGATTTCTTTTCCAGCCGTCGAGTCCGCTTGCGCAGAACTTGCAGCCGTAGGCGCAGCCGACCTGCGTGGAAATGCAGAGCGTGTGGCGGTCGCTGGCCTCTCCGTAAAGCGCGGGGTTGGCGGGAATCAAAACACTTTCGATGAGCGAATGGTCGTGCAGCCGCCAGAGGAATTTCTGCGTGGTGTCGTGCGAACCCTGCTTGCGGACGAGTTCGTGCGTTTGCAGCGAATACTTCCCCCGCAATTTTTCGCGCATGGCCTTGGGCAGGTTTGTCATGGCGTCCCAGGACGTCACGCGGCGGACATAAAGCCAGTCCAGCACCTGCGCGACGCGATAAACGGGCTGCTCCCACGTTTTGAATTGGGTTTCCAGTTCCTCGCGCGTCAGGGATTTGATGTCAGTCGGCACGTTGCCATCTTAAAGGCCAGCCGGAAGAAAACCAAGCCCCGCTGCGTTCCGAAAAAACAGGTGGAATAATTGAGGGGAAGAAGATTCCTCCATTCCTGCGTTCCTGTTTTCCAGATTGATGCAACGTTTGCTTGCCTGGGTTCCTGAATTGAACTGCGCGCCGCCGCGTGCTTTACTGTCGCCATGAAACAGTTTGTGCTGCACGTGTTTTTGATTGCGGGAATGTTTGCCGCCGGTTGCGCCGCGCAAAAAAGCGCCGTTGTTCCCGCGCCCGCCGCATCCGTTCCTCCGCCAGTGATCGTCACACCGGACGATTCAGTCGCGGGCAAGGTGGTTTTGTATAATTCCGACGGGCGCTTTGCAGTCCTGAACTTTCCAAACGGGCAGATGCCTGCCGCGGGACAAACACTGTTTGTTTACCACCTGGGGTTGAAGGCCGCCGCCGTCAAAATCACCGGTCCGCAAATTGAAGAAAACATCGTCGCCGATCTGATCGCCGGCGTCGCACGGGTCGGCGACGAGGTCCGCAACCAGTGATCACTGCTTCGGCTTCGAAGACTTTTCCACGAGCGGCTTCACCGTTTTCGGCAGCGCATTTCTCTGGTAGGGCGAATGGAGGTTGAAATAAATCCCGCACATCGGCCGGGCTTCGTCGCACTGGCTTAGAATTACTGTCACTTCCTTGTCCAGCGCGATGCCGTGGCGCAGGCCTTCGCCCCGGCTTTCGTAAGCCTTGATCGCCTTGGCCATCAGCGACGCCAGCGACGCCTCGAAATCCTCCGGCGTCTTGTCAATGCAGATGACATATTTTTCATAAGCCTTGACGGCGGCGGCGATTTCGCGTTTGAAAGTTTGAGCGGTCATCAGCCAGAGGATGAAGCCCTGAAGCCCGCGCGTAAATTAAAAAATGAGAACCCGTTTTCCAGACCGTTTCCCAATCGTCGCCTGAATTTTGGATTTCAAGGCTTGCCATCGCTGGCGGAAGACCTAGGCTAGAGGTGTGACCAAATTCCTCGGCAAACTGCTTTTCCCGAAAGCACCGCCATATTTGCAGATTAGATATGCGCGCGAGCTGCTGGCGGCGCTCGTCGTGGGAGCGGTGCTTGCCATGGTCACTGCGTCGGGCTTGTATTTCAACTACCTGCACCACCGCTAGTCCGCAAATCAGTCCGTTTCCGGCGCGCGCCTCATAACGGTTTTTACGCGCGGCCCGAACAGCGCCGTCCCGATCCTCACCATCGTCGCGCCCTCCTCAATCGCCACCTCAAAATCACCGCTCATCCCCATGCTCAAATGAGGCAGCGGCGCACCCAAAATCTCCTCGCACTCCAGCTTCAATTCCCGCAGCCGCCGGAAATGCGGGCGCGATTCCTCCGCTTCAGGCGACCACGGCGGCACGGTCATCAACCCGTGAATCTCCAGCCTCGGCAGCGCGTTCAACTCCTTCAGCTCCGCGAGCAATTGTTCCGGCCGGTAGCCGAACTTGCTCGCCTCGCCCGCCAGGTTCACCTCCAGCAGCACCGGCATCGTCTTCGCCGCCTGCTCGCAACGTTTGGAGATCTCCCGCGCCAGTTCCAGGCTGTCCACGCTTTGTATCATCTCAAAAAAATGCACCGCATCGCGGACCTTGTTCGATTGCAGGTGCCCGATGAAATGCCACCGCAACCGGCCCGGACTCATCGATATCTTCGCCTTGGCCTCCTGCACCTTGTTCTCGCCAAAATACACCAGCCCGCAGTCCGCCGCCGCGCGGATGGTGGCCGGCGGATGCGTCTTGGAGACCGCCAGCAGCGTCACCGATTCCGCCGCCCGCCCGCAACGCCCGCACGCCGC
>CAYPTV010000181.1:0-6387 GCA_964413505.1 uncultured Bifidobacteriaceae bacterium
GTTCAACGCCAGCAAGACGAATCCGCTTTTAGACAATTTCTTCAAAAATCTCCCCGCGAGCGAGAACTCTGGGCGAGCGCAAAGCACGATCCCGACTACGCCCAATCCGAGCACGGGCGGCAATTAAAGGTCGTTGCCGCAAAGAGTGGCGCGGACGTTATTTTCTACAAGGCTGGAATTTATGCCCCTGATGGCGGGCAGCATGGCTTAAACATTTACGTCAACATCAAGGATGAAATCACACAGGTAGCTCTCGTCCTTGGTGTGCCAGAATTCACGTTCAAACCATCTCACGAGCGCGGAATTGGCGTTCCAGCCGCCCGGCTCGGCAACATTATCCTGCGGATGATCGAGTCACCGCACGTCCCGATGTCGCCAATCGAAATTATGCGCCTCGGAAGATACGAGACTTTCAAGACCGCCGAATTTAACTTTCCGCCGCCCAAATTCGAGATTTGACGGTTAATGGAATCTTAAATCCAGCGAGTCTGATTTGAAACCATTGATTCCATTGATAATTTTTGACTTAAAAAAGGAATTGCGACAGTATTTGTGACAGTGTTGTGGTCAAACTGCGGCTTTTTGGGTGTCCTTTTCCAGCCAACCAGTCACCACGACCGCCAGTTCGACACCAGCACAGCGCACCAGACCTTCCAAGACCATTGCCGACGGCCAAACCGACCCGGAAACGGATTGGAACGCCGCTGGAAATCCATCAAGACCCCCATGCCGGACACTTTGGGGTGACGCCCCGGCGACGATTTCTCGCTTGGATTTAGGTCATCTCAATTTCGACCCTTAAAGTTCACTGAAATTTTTCGTGAGCCGTTGCCCAAAAAATTCCTGCGAGTGTATTCGGCTGCCAATAATACAAAACAAGCCTTACCCCTTAACAAATTAAGGTTTCTGTGCTTCGCCTGATTCTACGCGAAATGCTTCGTCAGATGCTTGCCAGCGTGCAAACCAGACTCCTGCGCTCGATGTCACGCCAAGTTGCCAACATTCCTGCCACGCATGATGCCAACTTTGTTGCCAAGCCAAATGCTTCGCCATGTGCTTCGCCTGCCGCCAACTGATTTGCTTCATTCAATCCACCATCAATGCGCCGCTGGCGCGGATGGGTGAAATCATGGCGCGAATCAGAGGCCGATTATATGTCGCCGGTCGTCGCGTCAATCTATTGCTCGCCTCATCCGGCTGCGCTCCAGATTGCACCCGCCGCCCGGCTTCCGGGAGTTTTGCCTCTATGATTCTGCGCCGGGAGAATTGCTCATGGCAGATTGCGAATTGGCGGAAGTGGCTACACCACGCAATTTTCGGGGTTGGACAGCGTTTGTCCATGCGCCCAGTTTAATGTGGCGGGGTATGAAACTGAAAAACATCATCCACCAACGCTACCGCAACCAGGTTGTCCGACAGTTCGGCAACGCTAAATTGATTCGCCAGCCCAACGGCCAGCACGAGATTGTCGGCGGCACCGATGCCGACCGCGCCACCGCCTTTGAATGGTCATCGCTCTTCGCCCATGAAGTCGTGTTCACACACTGCCGATTGGGCTTGCAATGCCAAACGGTGAGAGGTTTTAATACAGAGGTATTACATTTTTCAAGCCTGCTTTCAGGCATATAAACCAAAGGTTCAAATATGAATGCAACCAGCAACCTATACGGGGATGAATTGTTGAGCGCCATTTTTGCCAACTTCAGTTCGCCCCGATTGAAATTCAAGACCACGGAAAGCAAGCTGACGGGAGTTTTTTTCAAACTGCTGGGCCAGCCGAAGTTTCGGCCCTTGGCCAAGCAATATCCATTTGATGTGGACGGCTACGAGCCGCGCTCAAAGGCACTGAGCGATGCATTTCAATCACTGCAACAATCGCGCATGATCGGCCGCATGAATCCTGATCTGGTCGTTTATGAAGTTTCCGAGGCGCTTGAAGTGCGTTATCAGAAATTCATCGAACCAAAACTTAAGGGGCGCAAAACCATCGTCAAACAACTGGCGGAAGAAGTTGAAAAACATTTAGACATCGTGAAGTCACGGGCAACGGTTGCGCCAGGCCTCGGGATTCCTAAAAATGTCGCTAAAATCCAAGATAGATAAATTTGTCGGCTTACATCTTGATGGTATTCAGTTTTATACTGAAAAGCGGAAGTATGTTCACGACCCAATCTGGGGCACCATAGAGCTATACCCGCATGAATGCTGCGTGCTGGACAGCCCGCTGCTGCAAAGGCTCCGGCAAATCCACCAAACCGGATTTGTCTACGCGACATTCCCTTCAGCATCCCATACTCGTTTTGAGCATACGATTGGCGTGATGCATCTGGCTGGGAAAATTGCCAGCACCCTAAAAGAGCGCCACCCAAAAGATGCCAATGAAAAAACGATCCAAAAAGTGCGGCTGGCAGCCCTGTTACATGATACAGGGCATTCGGCGTTCTCGCACACGAGCGAGGAAATTTTTGAATCGCGAAAGGATCTCCATGATTTGTTAAAGACCGGCGGGGAATTTCAGGGCAAAGGTGCTGGCGAAGTGCTTTCCTACCTGATTGCGACATCTCAGGCATTCCGAAAATTTTTTCGCAAGGTGAGGAAGCAATACCCAAAGGTTTTAGTGGATGTTAATGACTTTGCCCCGCTGATCTTGGGACGAGCCGACCCAGAAAAGCGATTCGAGGCCGACATCATCAGCGGTCCGGTCGATGCGGACAAACTGGATTATTTTCCACGAGATGGTCGGGCGTCCGGGGTGGAACTGGCGGTGGACATCGAGCGCCTCCTTCACTGCCTGAGCATTGCGAGCGAGAGGCGAGCGGGTAAAAACTATCGTTTGATGGTAGTCAGTCGGGGCGGTTTTAACGCCATCCAACAATTGCTGTTTGCCCGAGCCACCCTGTTTGCAAGCGTCTATCACCACCATAAAGTCCGCGCGTGCGACTGCATGGTGAAAGCCTGTTTTGAGCATTTTTCCGAAAAAGGAATGAAGTTCAAAAAAAACTCGGTTTATCCTGGCTTCAATCTAAAAAGCGCGGCCGATTTCCTGTTCCTGACCGACACGGATTTTTTTGGGGAAGCCTATAATCATAAATGCGGCTCATTGACGCACCAGCTCATCCACGATCTCGTTTATCGACGACTTTTCAAACGCGTGTTGACCATCTCAAGAAATACGGTGCGTGATTTCGATAACAGCCAGCAGAAAGCAGGCTATTCGCAGTTTTTCAATTTGCGTGCGTGTCCGGAAGCAATGCGGGCGTTAGCCAAAAAAATCGCGGATAAAGCCAAGTTCGGCGGAAAATATACAAAAGTTTGGTTGGATATTCCGCGCGAACCATCATTCCGAAAAGCCGGAGACTCCATGGTCAACATGTCCTCCCGCACCAGCAATCCGCGTTTAATGAAACTTGAAAGTGTCATCCCGATTGCCCAATGGGTAGATACCTACCAACAATATTACGCACAGAGTTTTTTATTCGGTCCGGAATCGGTAGCGGAACGCCGCGCCTTGGCAATCAGTGCGTTGAAGATTTTGGAGTTTGAATACGGACTCAAACTAAACCGTGACGCCATTGCGGAAGACCTGCGCGAATTTATCTCCGAAAAAATTGTGCCCGCCTAAATGATTACCAGCGCCGCCATGGTTTGCGATTGCCTTAAATTCGCCGCGCTTTAGGATTCCTGCCAATCGCAATGTCCAAACGATTTTTCACCAACGAAGGCGTCAATACGCTTTTGAAAAAATTCGCGGGCGTGTTCGCATCCAACCCGGACATTGAACGGTTCGACGCGCTCGTTGGCTATCTTCGCGCCTCCGGTTATTTTGCGTTGCGCCCGCACCTGGAAAAAGTCCCGCTCATCCGCATCATCGTCGGCATTGACGTTGACGACCAGCTCGCCCGGCATCACCGGAAGGGGCTGCTCATGCTGGGCGACGCGGACAAGACGCTGGATTTTGTCCGCAAAAAACTCGCCGAGGACGTGCAGGGCGCACCCTACCGGCGCGACATTGAGGACGGCATCCGCCAGTTCGTCGCCGATGTCGCATCCAAGCGCGTCGAAATCCGGGCGCACTCGACAAAAAAACTTCACGCCAAGCTCTACATTTTTTTGCCGACCGGCTTTTGCGAACACAAGCCGGGCGCGGTCATCACCGGCTCATCCAATTTGACCGCCGCCGGTTTGGGCGTCGAGGACGCCGCCAGCAATTACGAGTTCAACGTCGTGATCCACGATTACGACGAAGTCGTGTTTGCGAAAAACGAATTTGAAAAACTTTGGGGCGAGGGCGTTTCCGTTCTGCCCGAAGCGGTCAAGGGCGTCGTGCGTGAAAGTTATTTGCGCGAAGACCTCACGCCGTTTGAACTCTACATAAAATTTCTCATTGAGTATTTCGGCCCGGCGATTGACTACGATCCCAATTCCGAACGCGATTTGCCCAAGGGCGTGAAGTCATTGAGTTACCAGGGCGACGCCGTGAACGACGGCTGGCTGAAACTGCAAAAGCACGGTGGTTTTTTTCTGGCGGACGTGGTTGGCCTCGGCAAAACCATCGTCGCCACGCGCATCGCCAAGAAATTTTATTACCACAACGGTTTTCCGAATCACCGTTCCCATATTTTGATCATCACGCCGCCCGCGTTGAAGGAAAATTGGGAGGCGGAAGTTGACCGGTTCGGGCTGGATGACGCCGTGCGCGTCATTCACAACGGCAGCCTGCATAAAATCCGCGACCCGGAAAAATACGACCTCATCATCGTGGACGAGGCGCACAAATTTCGTAACGACACATCCGAAGGCTACGACTTGCTGCAAAAACTTTGCAAGACCAAGACGAAAAAGCGATTGCCCGAAGGCAACCCGGAAGGCGAATTTGCGCGGAAAAAAGTCATCCTGATTTCGGCCACGCCGTTAAACAACCGCCCCGCCGACATTCGTAACCAGGTTTTGCTGTTTCAGGATGGCAAGGATTCGACGGTCATCGGCAACCTCCAGCATTTTTTCGCGCAGCGGATCAAAGAATATCAGGTGGCGACCAACCGGCTCAAAACGCCGGACGACAGCGCGGCTCATGCCGCCGTCGCGCGGATTTACGAACTCATCCGCGAACAAGTCGTGCAACCGTTGACCGTGCGCCGCACCCGCACGGATTTGATTGAGGACAAACGCTGGAAAGCCGACCTCGACGCCCAAGGCATCATTTTTCCGAAGGTGGAAAAACCGCGCCCGATTCTTTACGAACTCGACGCCGGCCTCGATGCGCTTTACGACCGCACCATCCGTTTGCTCGCGCTGCCGGATTCCGGCGGCTTGACCTACAATCGTTATCGCGCCATCGCGTTTCTTTCCAACGCCAAGCTGAAAGAAAAATACGAACGCGCCGACCTTGTCGCCGCGCAGTTGGCGCGGATAATGAAAACGATGCTGGTGAAACGCCTCGACAGCAGTTTCGTCGCGTTCAAGAAAAGTCTTGGCCGTTTCCACAACGCAACGCAGGCGATGCTGACCATGTTCGAGCGCGGACGGATTTACATCGCGCCCAGCTTGAACGTCTCCGAATACATTCTGGAGGATCGCGAAGATGACCTCATTGAAGCCATCGCCGCCGCCCGCGAAACCGACCCGACCATCACCGAATGCAAACCGGAGGATTTCAAACCGGAATTTCTCGCCGGCTTGCAGCACGACGGCAAAATTTTGGCCGAGCTTGTCGCCGCCTGGGATCAGGTCAAGGGCGACCCGAAGCTCGATGAATTTCTCGCCTGCTTGCGCGGCGATGGCAGCCGCCCCAATCTGCTTGCCAAGCCGTTCAATGAAACCGGCAAGCTCGTTATTTTTTCCGAGGCGCGCGATACCACGCTTTATTTGACCGAACAACTCACCGCCGCCGGTTTCGGTCCGGTGTTGACCGTGGATTCACACAACCGCAGCGCCACCATGCCGGTTGTCCGCGCGAATTTCGACGCCAACGTGCCGATTGGTGACGCCGCCAATCGCAAGGACGATTTCCACATCCTGATTTCCACGGAAGTTCTCGCCGAGGGCGTGAACCTTCACCGCGCCCATGTCATCGTCAATTATGATACGCCGTGGAACTCGACGCGCCTCATGCAGCGCATTGGCCGCGTCAACCGCATCGGCAGCACGGCCAAGGCCATCCACATTTTCAATTTCTATCCCACGACGCAGGTTGACGACGACATTGATCTTCAGCGCAAGGCGTTCCTGAAATTGCAGGCGTTCCACACCGCGCTTGGCGAGGACAGCCAGATTTATTCGCCCGACGAGGAAGTGGATAATTTCGGCCTGTTTGACCGCGCCATTGAGGAAGAACGCGACGAACGGCTCCGGTTCCTGTCTGAATTGCGCGATTTCAAGGATGCGAAC
>CAYPTV010000182.1:0-6364 GCA_964413505.1 uncultured Bifidobacteriaceae bacterium
GCGTGAGCATTTTGATATACGGCGTCTCGCCGCAGCCGGCACACGCGCCGCTGAATTCGAAGAGAGGCTGCAATATCTGCTGCTGCCGCAATGTCGTAGTCTTGATCTTGCGCCGGTCAAATTCCGGCAGCGTCAGGAAGAAATTCCAGTTGTCATGCTCCGCCGCGCGCAACGGCGCCTGCGGCCTCATGTTGATGGCCTTGAGTTTCGCCTCTGCCTTGTTCTTGGCCGGACAGACGTCCACGCACAACGCGCACCCGGTGCAGTCTTCCGCCGCTACTTGCAGCGTGAACTTCAGACCCTTGAACTCCGGCACGCGGGCGTCCGTGACCTTGAAAGTTGCCGGCGCATTTTTCAATACCGCAACATCATAAACTTTCGGGCGAATGGTCGCGTGCGGGCAGATCGCCACGCACTTCAGGCATTGAATGCACGTTTTTTCGTCCCACACCGGGATGTCCAGCGCGAGATTGCGCTTCTCGAATTGCGACGTGCCGGTCGGAAACGAACCGTCGTTCGGAAACGCGCTCACCGGCAAATCGTCGCCAAAGCCGGCGGCAAGCTGGCCGAGGACGTCGCGCACGAATTCCGGCGCTTCCGGCGAGATCGGCGGCAGCAACGGGCCCGCGCCGTTCAATTTATTGTCCAAAACCGGCACTTCATGCAGATGAGCGAGCGTGTTGTCCACGGCCTGCAAATTCATTTTTACGACTTCGTCGCCCTTTTTGCCGTAGGTTTTCTTGATGGATTTTTTGATCGCCTCAATCGCCTCGTCCTTCGGCAGCACGCCGGACAGCGCGAAGAAGCAGACTTGCATGATGGTGTTGATGCGCCCGCCCATGCCGCTGTCACGTGCGACTTTGGTGGCGTCAATGACGAAGAATTTCGCTTTTTTGGCGAGCAAACTTTCCTGCACCGGTCTCGGAAGTTTCGACCAGACCTCGTCCTTCGAATGCGGCGTATTGAGCAGAAATGTTCCGCCCGGCACCAGCGCGCGCAGCATTTCGTAGCGGTCAAGAAATCCCGGCAGATGGCAGGCGATGAAATTCGCGCTGGAAACCAGATAGGTCGAGCGGATCGGTTGCGGGCCAAAACGCAGATGCGACACGGTCATCGAGCCGGATTTTTTTGAGTCATAAACAAAGTAGCCCTGCGCATAATTGTCCGTCTCCTCGCCGATGATCTTGATGGAATTTTTGTTCGCGCCCACCGTGCCGTCTGCGCCAAGCCCGTAGAACAATGCGCGCACCACATTTTTCCGCTCGGTGGAAAATTCAGGATCGTATTTCAGGCTTGTGTTAGAGACATCGTCGGTGATGCCGACGGTGAAATGGTTTTTCGGCACCACGGAAAGGTTGTCGAACACCGCCTTGACCATCGCCGGCGTGAATTCCTTCGAGGACAAACCGTAGCGTCCCGTGAATACCTGCGGCGACGACCTCAAATGCGAGCGGCTGGCGGCGGTTTCTTCCATCAACGCCGTGACGACGTCCTGGTAGAGCGGTTCGCCCGTCGCGCCCGGTTCCTTGGTGCGGTCAAGCACGGCGATTTTTTTGACGGTCTTTGGCAATGCCGCCACGAAGCGTCTGCCGTCGAACGGGCGATACAGACGCACTTTGAGCACGCCCATCTTTTCGCCCTTTGCGACCAGATGCTCGACGGTTTCATGGGCGGTTTCGCAGCCGGAGCCCATCAGCACGATGACGCGCTCCGCGTCCGGCGCGCCGACGTAATCGAACAAATTATATTTGCGGCCTGTCAGCTCCGCAAATTCGTCCATTACCTTTTGAACAATGTCGGGACACGCGGAATAAAAATTGTTCGCCGCCTCGCGTCCTTGAAAAAACGCGTCGGGGTTTTGGGCCGTGCCGCGAAGAACCGGCTTGTCCGGCGACATCGCGCGGGCGCGGATTTCCGCGATGATTTTTTCGTCAATCAACGCACGCAGGACGGAATCGTCGAGCAGTTCAATTTTTGAAACTTCATGTGACGTGCGGAAGCCGTCGAAGAAATGGATGAACGGCAGCCGCGAACGCAGAGACGCCGCCTGTGAAATCAGCGCGAAATCCATCGTCTCCTGCACGGATGCTGCGCCGAGCATTCCCCAGCCGGTCGAGCGGCAGGCCATGATGTCGCTGTGGTCGCCGAAAATAGAAAGCGCGTGCGTGGCAACAGTCCGGGCCGTGACGTGAAAAACGGTCGGGAGTAATTCGCCCGCGAACTTGAACATGTTCGGGATCATCAGAAGCAATCCCTGCGATGCCGTGAACGTGGTGCTGATGCTGCCGGTCTGCAACATCCCGTGGACAGCACCGACCGCGCCGCCTTCGCTCTGCATTTCGATGATGGCGGGCTGCGTGTCCCAGATGTTTTTTTTGCCTTCGGACGCCCATTGATCGCACCACTCGGCGATAGGCGATGACGGTGTGATGGGATAAATCGCCATTGCTTCGTTGAGGCGGAAGGCGACGTAGGCGGCGGCCTCGCAGCCGTCAATGGTTTTGAAAACGGGTGTTTTTTTCATGTCAAATCAAGTGTCTTGGTGAAATCAAAAATGTTTTCCGGCATGGCCTGCCGCCAGCGCTTGAAGCATATTAACCGTCAGCCGTCCGGCCTACTTTCCATTTTTTGCCAAAAGCACCCCATCCTTTGCACACCGATCGTGGGCGAAAAAGCACGGAACAGGCTTTAATCCCAGCCTTCTGCGCAGGAAAAAATAAAAAAAAGAAATTCGTGTGGATTGAGAAAATTACAATCCGCACTGCCGAATCATTTCAACCGCCGATGGCGACCGTCCGCAAAAACTTAAAGCTGCTGGCGGATTATAACTTTGACAGATCTGCTGATCGAGCGCAGCCTGAACCGTCCGGTTATATTTATGAACACCACCCTCTATGCGAAATTTTCATCTGCGCCGCTGGAAATGAAAGTTTTCTCCATCTTCTCCGTAATCGTTACCATGCTCGGCTGTGCGCTGCCCGTTTTCGGGCCGGAGCATCTCTGGGAAGCCGTCGTTCCGTTCACCGGCTGGTTGCCCGGTCTGGGTTATATGTTTGGCCTGTTCTTTACCTTTGCACTTATCTACTCAAAATTGCCGCCAGGGCGGCTGCGCATCGGCATCATCGCGCCGCTCGCCCTGCAAATCATCTTCGGACTTCTGGTCATGGCAAAACAGCCTGCCAATAATTTCGGCAATCCTTATCTCACGGTGAGTCCGTGGCAACCGGTTTGGACCATCGTCATTCCGGCGTTGTGGATTGCGATGCTGTTCACGCCGCGAATGGGAAGGTTCTGCAAGGTGACGGACAACAACCGTCAGTTGTTGTAGTTTCGGCCCAGGGACAAATGCGGTCTGACAACAGCCAGCCTTTCAAGGCTGGTTAAACTCTTCCTGTTGCCAGTCGAAGACGGTTTCGGCGTCGAGATATTTCCATGCGTTGCCCTTCCTGATGCGGGGCGTGGTGCGGCCAGTATAGGAAAGGACTCGGTGCGCGCCGTCCTTTTCCACGGTGAAAACGAGCGGCTTGATGAAGCCGGCAACCAGCAGGCTGACCGGCTCCATCTTGATTTGTTCCACCGTGCGGCCACCCTGCCCGGCTTCCGCCGTCTTCAAAAAACGGAATTCAAAGGTGCGCTTCCATTCCAGAGAGACGAAGCGGAACTTGACGGCGTCACCGCGCATCAGTTCGTCCCAATGCTCCAGCATCAAGGGATACAGGCTGTCGTCAATCACAGTGTCGGGCGGGAGGTTTTGGACGGCGCCTTTGGGCGGCGTCAGGCCGCGTCCGAAACTGACGATGAGTTTTTGCGCGGCCGGGTTCTTCGGGTCGGGCGCGATCTGCACAGCACCGGAGATCTGCGCCTGGAATTCCTGCATCTGCAACGAGACGAGCCGGCCGGATTCATAGACAATGTTTTCCACGGCGGCAAGGGAGCCGTTGGTGGCAAAGAACTGGCGCTGGACGCTGACAGCGGAACCGGAGCGCGTGGCGGTGCGGCGGAAGGTGTAAAGAATTTCCTTCCGTATGGAACCTGTTGCGTAAAGCGCTCCCGTCAAAAGCCGGGGGCTGGCGAAATCATACGGCTGGGATGCGGGGGTGTTGGTTCCGGCGGCTGATGAAAATCTCCAGACACTCAAAATGAGCGCGAGGCAGAGGATGAGTTTGGTTTTCATTGGCTTTGTCCACAAATGACCTGCGCCTTTTTTGCCGCCGCAACGCAGACATTCAATTAAAAGCGCATCGCCGGCTTCTGCGTTAAAATGAAAAGGCGGCTTCCGTTGCCGGAGGCCGCTTTCATTTCATTTACGCGGGCAACAAACCATCCGCCAAAATCAACAGGTGTCAATAGGTGAAGCTGGCGTTGTATAGATTGCCGTCCTTGTCGTGAACGACCTTGAATCCCGCCTTGCCGCAGATGTGATGCATGGCGTGGTTGTCGGCGAGGACCTGGCCGGAAATTTTCGTGAGTTTTTCCACGCGTCCAATCTCGATGAGCCGGCGGAGCAGTTCGGTGCCAAGTCCCTGCCGGTGCCAGGCGTCGCTGATGAGCAGGGCGAATTCGCCCTCGTTGGTTCCGGTCAATTTGCTCAGGCGCCCGACGGCGATGATTTTTTTCTCGGCATCGGTGTGAACCGGCTTCAACTCGGCGACCAGCGCGATTTCGCGGTCGTAATCGTTGAAGCAGATGCGGGTGAGGCGTTCGTGGGCGATGCGCTGGGACAATTTCAAGCCGGAGAAGTAACGGTGATAAACGCTCTCCTCGGACAACGTCTCGTGGAATTTCACCATCGCCGGCTCGTCTTCGGGCCGGATGGGACGGATGACGACCTGTTTCTTGTTCTTCAATTTCCAGGGCGTGGCGTATTGAATCGGATAGGGCCGGATGGCGGGCCGTGGCAGCTTGTCCTCCGGCGTCTTGGGATCGTGCAGCACGACGCGGGCATCAAGCGCATAAATCCGCTCGGATGAGACGAGCAGCGGATTGATGTCCAGCTCGGCGATCCACGGCTGCTCGACGACAAGCTGGCTGAAGCGCACGAGCAACTGTTCGAGTTCGGCGATGTTGGCGGACTTGCGACCGCGCACGCCCTTGAGCGCGGTGAAAATCTTCGTGCGCTCCATCATGCGGCGTGCGAGCGTGGCGTTGAGCGGCGGCAGGCCGAGCGCGCGGTCCTTGAAAACTTCCACAAGCTGGCCGCCCGTGCCGAAGAGCAGCACCGGGCCGAACTGCGGATCCACGCTGCTGCCGACGATCAGTTCATAGCCTTCAAGCTTGATCATTTTTTGCACGGTGACGCCCAGGAAATGCTCCCTGCCGGCCTTTTTTGTGACGGAAGCCTCAATGGCCTTCCATGCCTGCCGGACCGCCGAGGCGGTGCGCAGGTTCAAATGCACGCCGCCGACATCGGTCTTGTGCGTGATGGTTTCGGAATGCAATTTGATGACGACGGGGAATCCGAAGTGCGCGGCAGCCTTCACCGCGTCTTGTTCGGTCAGGGCGATTTGCGTCTCGACAATGGGAATGCCGTAGGCCGCAAGCAGTTTCTTGGATTCAAATTCCGTCAGGATCGTGCGTCCGGTTTTGTGCACGTCAGAAATGATTTTCTCCGCCATCTCGCGGTCAACGTAGCCGTGGCCGTTTTGCACAGGCGCGGTGGGCGTTTCGTAAAGCGCCCGCAGATTTTCACTGTAATGCCACATGTAATAAAACGCCTTGGCCGCGCGGTCGGGATATTTGAACGTCGGAATGTTCGCCGCGTTGAGAATGTCCTCGCCCTTTTCCACCTGGCCCGCGCCCATCCAGCTCGCGATGATCGGCTTGCCTGTGATGGCGGCAAACGGCTTCAAACATTCGGCCGTCGCCGTCGGGTCGGTCATCGCCTGCGGAGTGAGAATGACCAGCAGCCCGTCGGTGTTCTCATCCTTGGCCGCGATCTCCACGGACTTGGCGTAAAGCTCCGGCTTCGCGTCGCCAATGATGTCCACCGGATTGTTGTGGCTCCATGTGGACGGCAAAATTTTATTGAACGCCGCCATCGTCTCCGGCTTCAGCTCGGCCAGTTGGCCGCCGCTGGTGATGAGCATGTCCGTAGCGATGACGCTTGGCCCGCCGGCGTTTGTCACAATGGTCAGGCGCGGGCCTTTCGGACGCGGCTGCTTGGACAAAACTTCCGCCATGTCGAACAATTCGGAAATGGTGTCCACGCGCAAAACGCCGACGCGCTGGAATGCCGCCTGCAACACCTCGTCGCTGCCCGTGAGCGAGCCGGTGTGTGACGCGGCGGCCTTGGCGGCGGCAGCGGTGCGACCGGGCTTGATGACGATGATCGGCTTGGTCAGCGCCACTTCGCGCGCGGCGGACA
>CAYPTV010000183.1:0-6345 GCA_964413505.1 uncultured Bifidobacteriaceae bacterium
CACAGGTCTTCCATGGGCGTCCACAGGTCTTCCATGGACGTCCACAGGTGCTTCGTGGACGCCCACCGATGACGCGTGGACGCCATTTGGGAGGGTGCTGCCGTAGGTTTTCCCGCTCATTTTCTCCAAAACATCGAAAATGGGGCGAAAAATGTCAGTTTCGTAGTTGGAAATCTTGGCGTTGGTGAATTCGGTGAAATTCTTGGTGCCTTGTATAATGGAGGTGACGCGTTCAAAGCCCATGCCGGTATCCACGTGCTTGGCCGGGAGCGGTGAAAATGTGCCGTCGGGATTGGCGTTGAACTGGATGAAGACGAGGTTCCATATCTCGATGCAGCGGGCGTCGCCCTGGTTGACAAGACTGCCGCGGGTGTCGCCGCCGGGTGTGAGGTCCACGTGAAGTTCGCTGCAAGGGCCGCATGGCCCGGTGTCGCCCATCATCCAAAAATTGTCCTTTTTGTTTCCATAAACGATGTGGACGCCGGGGTCGAGATCGACGGCGCGGAATTTCTCGGCCCAATAATTCCATGCTTCCTCGTCGCGTTCGGAGGGGTCGCCTTTGGATTTGTCGGGGTTGTAGATGGTGGCGTAGAGCCGCTGCGGCGGAAATTTCCACTTGTCAACGACGAGTTCCCACGCCCAGTCAATCGCCTCGCGCTTGAAATAATCGCCGAAGCTCCAGTTGCCCAGCATCTCGAAAAAAGTATGGTGATAGGTGTCGAGGCCGACGTCGTCGAGGTCGTTGTGCTTGCCGCCGGCGCGGATGCACTTCTGCGTGTCCGCCGCGCGACCGGGCGTGTAGGGACATTTGGTCTGGCCGAGGAAAATCGGGACGAACTGGTTCATGCCGGCGTTCGTGAACAGGAGGTTCGGCGAATCGGGCATGAGGCTCGAAGACGGCACGATGGTGTGCTGCTTCGACTTGAAGAAGTCGAGGAAGTCCTTGCGGATCTGGCTGCTTGAGCGGATTTGTGCTGGCGTCGTCATTTGAAACAGGCGGGAAGTTAATAAAAAAAACACGCGCGGGCGAGCGGAAGTTTTGGGAAAGCCGCTTCTGGAAATTTTTGCAAAGTCGTATGGACACTGGTGATGATTTAACCGAATATGAAGAAAACGAATTTTGATTTTTTAATGAGAACAGGCAAAGAACTCATATTGGCCACCCGGCCGTTCGCCGCAGATTACACCGTGAAAAGCTGGTGGTGCATTCTTTCGACGACGCTCATGCTGGCGGCGGCGGTGGCGGGAACGCTCTGGTTTTCCCACCTGGCTGTCAGAATGGTTTGCAGCCTGCTCGCCGGATTGCTGCTGCTCCGCCTCTTCGTCATTTACCACGACCAGCAGCATCACGCCATTTTGTCCAAGTCCCGGGTGGCGGAATATTTCATGCGCGCGTTTGGCGTGCTGTCGTTAAGCCCGAGCAGCATCTGGCGCGCGTCGCATAATTATCATCACAAGCACAATTCCAAGCTCCGCAGCGCGCACATCGGCTCCTATCCCATCATGACGCGCGCCGAGTATTTGCGCTCATCAAAGCGCACGCGCTTCGACTACCTGTTCATGCGTCATCCGCTGACCATCCTGTTCGGCTATGTGTTCGTGTTTCTTTACGGGATGTGCCTGTATCCGTTTTTTGACAAACCGCGCGAACATTACGACTGCCTGATCGCCGCCGTGGTCCACCTGACGCTGGCGGTGCTGCTGACGTGGTTCTTCGGCTGGCCTGCGCTGTTCCTGACGCTGATCATTCCGCACTTCATCGGCAGCGCCATCGGGTCGTATTTATTTTATGCGCAGCACAATTTCCCGGGCGTATCTTTTTATGACCGCGCCGGATGGGCCTACGAAAAAGCCGCGCTGGAATCCTCAAGCTTCATGAAGACCGGCCCGGTCATGGCGTGGTTCACCGCGAACATCGGCTACCATCACATCCATCACCTGAACGCCCGCGTTCCATTCTACCGCCTGCCGGAAGTCCTGAAGAAAGTTCCCGAACTTGGAAAACCCAAGACGACCTCGCTGCACCCGCTGGACATCATCCGATGCCTGCGGCTGAAGGTCTGGGATGTCGAGTCGCAGCAGATGGTGGGACTTTGAAATGTCAAGTCGTCCGCCGAAAATATTTTTAAAAATAATTCTTGAGTAATTTGACCGGCAGGACGATAAAGGTCTTAGAAGTTAGCACGCTCTTTTAAAAAATAATTTCCCTGCCCTGTTCGTGATTCGAAGCAATCCTTGAACCGTAAGTTAAACGATCACGGAGCGAGTCGCGGTTGTGGCCGACACGCCTTCACTGGAAGTCGAAAGCATTCAGGCAAGTTCCCATGTAGCAATACATGTTCAAAGGTAAGTTAGACACGGCAATGGCGGGGGTTCTTTCAAGATCGCAGGACTGACTCGTCAACCCTGCTATCAAAGCCCGCCACCCGTTGCGGGCTTTTTTCTTTTGGGAAATCATTTTGTCCGGTGCTAATCTTAGCTCATGGCACGCGACGACTTGTTTTCCGCTCCGGTTGAAAGCCAACCGGAAGCAAAGTCTCCTTCCGCAGCCCCGACCTGGCGCGACAAGCCTGTGCAGGATAATTTCCGCAGCCAGCCGCTCGCCGCGCGGATGCGCCCACGCAACCTAGATGAATACGCCGGGCAAACGCACATTCTCGGCGCGGGACAATTGCTGCGCCGGGCGATTGAAGCCGACCGCATCCAGTCGCTCATTTTTTACGGGCCTCCCGGCACCGGCAAAACTTCGCTCGCCCAAATCATCGCCCGCCAGACCAAGAGCAAGTTCGAGAGATTAAGCGGCGTGGAATCCAATGTCGCCGACATGAGACGCGTATTGTCCGCCGCCGCCAACCGGCTTGAGAACACCGGCGCGTCCACGATCCTCTTCATTGATGAAATCCATCGCTTCAACAAATCACAGCAGGATGTTTTGTTGCCCGACGTGGAAAGCGGCGTGGTCAAGCTCATCGGCGCGACCACGCACAACCCGTTTTTCTTCGTCAATTCACCGCTCGTCTCGCGCTCGCAAATCTTTGAACTGCGCCCGTTGACCGAGGAAGATTTGTTCTCGCTTCTGCAACGCGCTTTGGCCGACGAAGAACGTGGCCTCGGCTACATGAAAATTTCCGCCGACGAAAATGCGCTGCGTCATCTTGCGAAAATTTCTGATGGAGACGCACGCAAGGCTTTGAACGCACTCGAAATCGCCGCGCTCACAACCGCGCCGGAGAAAAACGGTGTCGTGAAAATCACGCTTGAAGTCGCCGAGCAAAGCATCCAGAAAAAAGCCGTTGTGTATGATGGCGATGGCGACGCGCATTACGACACCATTTCCGCGTTCATCAAATCCATGCGCGGCAGCGATCCGGACGCGGCGCTCTACTGGCTGGCGAAAATGATCCACGCAGGCGAAGACCCGCGCTTTATCGCGCGGCGAATAATGATTTGCGCGGCGGAAGACGTCGGGCTGGCAGACCCGATGGCGCTCGTGCTGGCAAATGCGTGCCTCGCCGCGTCGGAATTCGTCGGCTGGCCGGAGGCGCGGATTCCACTGGCCGAGGCGACGATTTACATCGCCACTGCGAACAAAAGCAATTCCGCCTATCTCGCCATTGACGCGGCTCTGGCGGATGTCCGTTCCGGCCGCACGATTGCCGTGCCGGAACATCTGCGCGATACGCATTACAAGGGCGCGGAACGGCTCGGTCACGGCAAAGGTTACGAATACGCTCACGACGGCAAGGAGCATTTTGTCCCGCAGGATTATCTCGGCGCGGACAAGATTTATTACGAGCCGACGGATCAAGGCGTGGAAAAGAAAATCAAGGAGCGTGTCGAGAAATGGCGGGCGCAGTTTGCGCAATCCAAAGCCCAAGGCCAAAACGCCGGACCCGGTTGAATGCCGATGGAAACTGGAGTTCAAAAATCCAAATCCGAACTGCGCTCGCAAATCCGCGCGCGGCTGGAAAAGATTTCCTCCGCAGTGCGGGCGGTGGAATCCGTTGACTTTGGCGAGCGGTTGAAAACTCAAATCCCCAGCGCGCACACGATTTTATTTTTCGCGCCGTTGCCGGACGAACTGGATGTCTGGCCGGTGCTGGAGCTGTCGCTGGCGTTGGGCACCAACTGCGCCCTGCCATTTTTTGACTCGGAAAAAAAATCCTATATCGCGCGGCAACTCACAAACCTGAACACAGACATCGTCGTCGGGAAATTTGGCCTGCGGGAGCCGGCCTCAACCTGCGCCCAGATTCCGCTGGATAAATTCGACCTGATCCTCGTGCCGGGAATGGCGTTTGACATCTCAGGGAACCGGCTCGGTCGTGGTTACGGGTTTTACGACCGGCTGCTGGAAAAGGCCGCCGGGATAAAATGCGGCGTGGCCTACGATTTTCAACTTCTGGAAAAAATCCCGTCGGAACCGCACGATGCGAAGGTGGATTTTATTTTGACGCCGGAGCGATGCTTGAAAGCCGCGCGTTGAACCGGGAATCACTGCGGATGCTGCTGGTCCATCATAGGCATTCCGTTTTCCCAGCCTTGAGGAGCATTCCACGGACGGGCTGAAACGTTTTCAGGCTCACCGGTCGAGCAGCCGCTGACGCCGAGGAAAACCAATCCTAGCAGAAGAAGCAATAAATACTGGACGGCGCGGAATTTCATTTCAGGTGGCCGGGTGCGCCGGGCTGACTTCGTCGCCCTCAAAAACCTCGCCGAGTTTCCAGCCGGGGACGATGTTGGCGATGCAGCGGTCTTTCTCAATGCTGCGGACGATGACCTTGGCCACGAGCTTGCCGTCACGGCTCACGAGCAGTTCGCCATCCTGCAACACGCCCTGATCTTCGCCGATGTTGAGCACCACGAAATCCCATTTTGGATCCACCACCATCACCTTGCCCTTGAGGTCGGCGCGCAACCTGACGACATAATCTTCATTGCCGAGAAGCTGGTTAAGCTGGTTGGTCAGCCGCCCGATCGTCCGGCTCATCACCAATTTCTCCTCGTTCGCCACGGCAATCGCGTCCTGCGCGCCTTTAAGGTCGGTGCGCAATTTAAGTATCTGCTCCGGCGTCAGGTCGGTGTTCTTGTAGGCGGACAGGTCGTTCTGGGCGGCATCGCGATCCTGCATCGCCTTGGTGAGCTTGTCCGTCAAATCGTCCGCGCGCTTGGTCTGCGCTGCTGCCGTTTCCTCCGCCGCCTTGCGCGCAGTGTTCGCATCCGCCAATTGCGTCTGCGTCTGCCTCAAGTCATTCTGCGTCTTCGCCAGGTCCTTTTGCGTCTTGGCAAGGTCGGTTTGCGCCGTGATCTTGTCGGCGCGTTGCGTGTTGCGGTCGTCCGTCAAGGCGCCGATCTTGTCCTTCACCACCACAAAATTCACCACCCCGGCTCCGATGGCCGCTAAAATGGCAATTATCAAACTGATGCGAATCAACATGGCTGTTTTGAATTTCCAGAGAAAATAAACTTTCGAGCCAAACCTGTCAACGCCCTTTGCATCTTTCAACGATTTATTTTCCCTTTCCCAAACTCCGCTTTCGTTGCACTTTGATTTTTGAATGCAACGCCCGCCCGCGACAGCCCCATGCAACTGAACCACGGCATCCACCTCGCCTACAGCACCAACGTCCATCGCGGCGAGACATGGCGCGAAACTTTTGACTCGCTTGTCAATTGCACGCTCGCCGTCCGCCAGAAAGTCTGCCCGCAAAAACCCTTCGCCATCGGCCTGCGATTGAGCCATCAGGCCGCCGCCGGATTATCCGACCCAAAAAACCTCCTGGCATTCCAGCGCTGGCTCGAAAAAAACTCCTGCTACATTTTCACCATCAACGGATTTCCCTTCGGCCGGTTCCACGGCACCCGCGTGAAGGAAAATGCCTGCCGCCCCGACTGGACCTCGCCGGAGCGCCTCGCTTACACCAACCTCCTCTTCGAGCTGCTCGCTCAACTCCTGCCCGCCGGTATCGAAGGCAGCGTCAGCACCCTGCCCGGCTCCTTCAAGGAATTCATCCGCACCGGCGAACAGCAGCAGCTCATCCGCGAATCGCTCTGGAAATGCGTCGAGCACGTCGCGCACCTCACCGAGCGCACCGGGAAGAAACTGCACCTCGGCCTCGAACCCGAACCCCTCGGCCTCATTGAAAACAGCCGCGAGACCATCCGCCTCTTCGAACAGATCCGCGACGAACATCCCCGCGACCCGCGCCTCGGCGGACACCTCGGTGTCAATTACGACACCTGCCACTTCGCCGTCGAGTTTGAAGAACCGCGCCCCGCACTTGCCGCCCTGCGCGACGCCGGCATCAAGATCAGCAAAATCCATTTAAGCTCCGCGCTCAAGAC
>CAYPTV010000184.1:0-6344 GCA_964413505.1 uncultured Bifidobacteriaceae bacterium
TCATGATGCGCGTCTGCCATCTGAACACCTGCCCCGTCGGCGTCGCCACGCAGGATCCGCGCCTGCGCAAACGCTTCACCGGCGAGCCGGAACACGTCGTGAATTTCATGCGCTTCATCGCCGGCGAACTTCGCGAGATCATGGCCAAGCTCGGTTTCCGCAAGCTGGAAGACATGGTTGGCCGCACCGACAAATTATTTCCTTGGAAAGCGATTGAGCATTGGAAGGCCAACGGCCTCGACCTCACGCCGATTTTGCACCAGCCCGAAATGGGCGCGGACGTTGGACGTTTCCGTCAGCAGGATCAGGATCACGGCCTGGAAAAATCCTTGGACGTGACCAAGCTGCTCGACATCTGCAAGCCGGCGATTGAACGCGGCGAAAAAGTCCGCGCCGAACTGCCGATCATCAACGTGAACCGCGTCGTCGGCACGATTGTCGGCAGCGAAATCACCAAGAAACACGGGCCGAACGGCCTGCCCGAAGACACGGTGCTTCTGAAATTCAACGGCAGCGCCGGCCAGAGCTTCGGCGCGTTCATGCCGCGCGGCATGACGCACGAATTGGAAGGCGACGCAAATGATTATTTCGGCAAAGGCTTGAGCGGCGGAAAATTGATTGTCTATCCGCCGAAAGGTTCGACGTTTGTCCCCGAAGAAAACATCATCATCGGCAACGTGGCGCTTTACGGCGCGACGGCGGGCGAGATTTTTGTGCGCGGCATGGCCGGCGAGCGTTTTGCCGTCCGCAACTCCGGTGTCAACGCGGTGGTCGAGGCCATCGGCGATCATGGATGTGAATACATGACCGGCGGGCGCGTCGTGATTCTTGGCAAGACCGGTCGCAATTTCGCCGCCGGCATGAGCGGCGGCGTCGCCTATGTTTTGGACGAGGCGGGCGATTTCGCCACGCGCTGCAACATGGAGCTGGTCGGCCTCGAAAAACTCGTGGACGCGGACGAGATTGAGCTGGTCTGGAAATTGATTCAGCGCCACCAGGCTTACACCAGGAGCGAACGCGCCGCGAAAATTCTCGCCGACTGGAACAGCTTTGTGCCGAAATTTGTCAAGGTGATGCCGCAAGATTACAAGCGTGTTTTGCTGTCGCTCAAGAAAGTGCAGTCGCAGGGATTGACCGGCGACGAAGCCGTCATGGCCGCATTCGAGGAAAACGTGAAGGGCGGCCATTGATTTTGTCCGCAGATTGCGCAGATGAACGCAGATTTTCAAAAAACGAAACGCGATCCGGAGACATTTGCAATCATTGGCGCGGCAATGGAAGTTCATCGTGAGTTGGGGCACGGATTTCTGGAAGCGGTTTATCAGGAAGCCATGGCGATTGAGATGACAGCCAGGGAAATTCCGTTCCAGCGCGAAGTGCCGTTGCCGGTGGTTTACAAAGGTGAAAAATTGGCCTGCGGTTACCGTGCGGATTTTGTCTGCCATGAAAACGTGCTGTTTGAATTAAAAGCCATCAACCAGTTGACCGGTGCGGACGAGGCGCAGGTCATCAATGAAATGAAGGCAACCGGAATGCAACGGGCGCTCCTGTTTAACTTTGGCGCCCCAAGTTTGGAATACAAACGAAGAGTTTTGAATCTGCGCGAATCCGCGCAATCTGCGGAAGAAATTGAAAACATTAACCTGACAAGATCATAACATGGGAAAACCCACAGGATTTTTAGAGTTTCAACGCGAAGTGCCGAAGGACCGCTCGCCGTTCGGACGCGTCGCCGACTGGCAGGAATTTCACATCCACATGCCGGAGGCCGACCTGAAGAAGCAGGGCGCTCGCTGCATGGATTGCGGCATTCCGTTCTGCCACACCGGCCAGCTCGTCAGCGGCATGGCCAGCGGCTGCCCGATTCACAATCTGATTCCCGAATGGAACGATCTGGTTTATCGCGGCCTCTGGAAAGAGGCGCTGGAGCGGCTGCACAAGACGAATAATTTCCCGGAGTTCACCGGGCGCGTCTGTCCCGCACCGTGCGAAGGCTCGTGCGTGCTCGGCATCAACAATCCGCCGGTGACAATCAAAAACATCGAGTGCGAGATCATTGACCACGGCTGGGAAAACGGCTGGGTCAAACCCGAACCGCCGAAAAAGCGCACCGGCAAAAAAGTCGCCGTCATCGGTTCCGGCCCGGCGGGAATTTCCGCCGCCGCGCAGTTGAACAAGGCCGGCCACATCGTCACCGTCTTTGAACGCGCCGACCGCCCCGGCGGTTTGCTGATGTATGGCATCCCGAACATGAAGCTCGACAAGACCGAAGTCGTGCTGCGCCGGCTGGAATTGCTGGAAAAAGAAGGCGTGAAGTTTGTCTGCAACACCGAGGTCGGGAAAAATTATCCGGCGGAAAAATTGTTGAAGGATTTTGACGCCGTGATTCTCGCGACCGGCGCGACCAAGCCGCGCGATCTGCCGATTCCCGGACGTGAACTCAAAGGCATTCACTTCGCGATGGATTTTCTGACGGCGAACACGAAAGCCATTTTGGATTCCCACAAGAACGGCAACTTCATTGACGCCGCCGGCAAGGACGTCGTTGTCATCGGCGGCGGCGACACCGGCACGGATTGCGTCGGCACCTCGATGCGGCACGGCTGCAAGTCGCTCGTGCAGGTGGAAATTCTGCCGAAGCCGCCGCTCGACCGCACCAAGGACAATCCGTGGCCCGAATGGCCGAAGACTTACAAGCTCGATTACGGCCAGGAAGAAGCCGCCGCGAAATTCGGCGCCGACCCGCGCGTCTATCTGACCACCGCCACCAAGTTTGAAGGCGACGCCCTCGGCCACGTCAAGGCCGTCCACACCGTTCAAGTGGAATGGACCAAGAACGACAAGGGCCAGTTCATCCCGAAGAATGTTCCCGGCACGGAAAAAGTTTTGCCCGCGCAGCTCGTGCTTCTGGCGATGGGTTTTCTCGGACCGGAACAGCCGTTGCTGGAATCCCTCGGCATCGAACGCGACGCGCGCAGCAACGCCAAGGCGGACTTCGAGAAATACACCACGAACATCCCGAAAGTTTTTGCCGCCGGCGATTGCCGTCGCGGCCAGAGCCTCGTCGTGTGGGCTTTCAACGAAGGCCGCGGCGCGGCGCGCGAGTGCGACCGCTTCTTGATGGGATCAACCGATTTGCCGTAAGTTTTGCTCCGCAGGAATCTTTCCGAAAGTTGCAGCGTCGAGCCTCTGGCTCGAAATCGGTGCGCAGCGCCGACACTACCTCATTTTCTTTATCGCGAAGATGGATTTCACGTCCACCGGCGGCGTATTCATCAGGAAATGGATGGCGATGATTTCCAGGTTCGTGACGAGCGCGACGACGGCCAGCGCGATGATCGCCCAGCTTCCGGCGTTGAAGCAGAGCAGGGCGGCGAGCGCGGCAAGCAGGCACAGGCCGTAAAATTTTGCCAGATACGAATGTGTGGCCGGATATTTTCCGAAGCGGACATGGCTGACGAGAATGACCGCCGCCTCGGAAACAAGGATCAGCGCGATCAAAATCCAGTTTTGCACGAGGACGGGTTTGCACAGCCGCCACGCGACCGCGAGGATGAACAGGTAATAAATTACGTCCGTGATGCTGTCGTAGCGGCGGAGCGCGGGTGTGGCCACGCCGAAACGCCGCGCGAGGATGCCGTCATAAATGTCCGAAAGCGTGGCGGCGATGAGGATGGGCAGATAAATCCAGCGCGGAACATCCGTCAGCGCGCAGGCCAGGGCGATAGGGCCGAGCAGCAGCCGCAAGGTGGTGAGCGCGAATGGGAGGTGGCGTTTCATTCCGCTGCCTAATTACATATTAATCATGTTTTACCCCCAATAAAAATCTATGGTTGGCAAACCATGCGCGTGATTCGCCAGTAATGAGTAGATAAATGGCAATGGCTCTTAATATGAAATCAATTATGGGAATAAGACCAAACAGCATATTAACTTCTGCCCACTTTTCGGCAGAGATTAACACAAGTGGAGCTTCAAAAAGTAATACAATAAATTCGAGAACACGAGCAGCCCGACTGCCTCTAGCAATAAAAATTATGAGAACTGCCTGCAATGCCGTGCCAAATCCGCTACTTAAAGCAGGAGATATACCCTGTGATAAAACACACTCTATTATCACAACAACCAAAGCCAAAACCCATCCAGTCCACAAAAGGACTGTAGCTAATCTGACGCGCCTCGGTGTATTGATATCGGTCATGAGACCTAATGTATGATTAAGCGGTAAAATTGTTGTCTGCTTAATTTCACTGACCAAATTCTGCGCCTTCAAAATTTTTCTGTCGAGCGGAATCAGCGCCGTAGGCGCGGCATATTTGTAGAATTGTCGCCGTTAAAAATAAAGCTCCGTAGGAGCGGCATCTGAAAATTATCGCGCGGGATATGCCGTTGCTGACGGAGCTGAAAACATTTCGGTTTTTGTTTCTACAAATATGTCGCGCCTGTGGCGCTGGCAAAAGGAATAAAAAGCGGCCTCCGTTTCCAGAGGCCGCTTGATGCTTCGGCAGGGACATCGCGCTGCGATGTCCGCCATTTATTTCACGCCGGCACGGTGATGCTCACGGGCTGGCTCCAGAGGCCGGACGCGACACCGCGCTTCGCGCGGCTTTTGCAAAGGTATTGTTTTATTTGTCATTTCTAGTTTTTGTTGATTTTAACCGTTGACCGGCTCCGAAAGGGGGTAAAGCTGCCGGTTTGGGCTTGGAAAGGGTGTTTTTGGCGGGATTATGTCTTTGACAAACTTTTCAGGTGGTAGGGATGCCGCGCTGCGGCGTCCCGTCCGGCAGGACGGAACGAATGTGGTAATGGCTCGTTTTTCCGTCGCCTGACGCTGCGCTCGGCGACGGGGACAGCGCAGCGCGCTGTCCCTACCTGGAAAGTTTGTGAACTGCATAATCCCTGTTTTTTGGGTAAAATGGCCGTTTTCTTGGAAAATGGGGCAAAAACCAACGATCCGGGACGCATCCTAGAAGGTTCCGGACGCATCCTGGAAGTTCCGGGACGCCACCCGGAAGTTCCGGGATGCATCCTCCAAGGCTGGAGCTGCAACCTCTTTGACAGGGGAAGCGTGAAATGTGACAGGTGCGACGACTCCGGCGACCGGGGATGCGCCCCGGAGAGCCGGGGATTCAACCCCGGCGGCAGAGGATGCGGCACCCGCCGCGAGGCGCGCCGGCAACAGGGGTGGAGGTGAGCCTGGTCGCTCAATTGATGCTGCCATTTTCCAAAAAGGTTCCATACCGGGATCGCAAGGAGTATCACCCGGCTCCAGGGATGATTGCTCACCATCCGTTGTGATATGCATTACGAGACTTCTGCAAAAGGTGCAGCGTCGAGGCTGCGCCGCGACTTGGTTCATATCAATTCCAATGTTTCCGGCCACAGGCCGGACGCTACACCGGGCTTCGCGCGGCTTTTGCAGAGGTCTCGAATTGTGTTTGTTGCGCTGAACTTTGGTTGGGTAATTTAATTTTAGGGGAATGTTGGAATTCAATACTTGTTCACCGCAGCCGTTTCCAGCCTGGAAATGCGGTGAATAATTCGGGATGGGAAAACGGGGGTTGTGTTGATTTGACGGGGTGTTTTGAGTTTTTCACAGGTTGTTCACAGCGCGTTTCCGGTGAACAAGCTGTGCATATCAATTCGTTGAAGGAAGCAAAAGATCTGGTATGATGTTCACAGTTCATTGAAAGAACGAAGCGGCGGCCGAGAGTAAAATCAGAGTTGTCCGTTTTCAGGATAATCCCAGGTGACTGGGGAAAAGCCGGGTCAGGCTGGTTGACACGGCTCCTCTTTAACCGGCCGCAAGGCGGGCAGCGGAGGCAGAATTCACCAGTTCCTCTGGCACGTTCGCGCGTGTCAAATGCGAATGAGGGACTAGGCGGCGAGGGACGATGAGAAACCGTTCCGAGCCGGGTCAAGTAGTCCGGGCAGGTTTCGAGCCTGGACGAATCGCAGTTACCCAGAGGGTAATCGGTTGCTACTGTGCATCAGCACGGTCGGACGGCTCTGGCCGGTTCAAAATTAAAAAGTTGGAACCGCCAAAAGAAAAACGCCGAAAGGCGGGACAAAATGAGCGTCCGAACCGGGAAGGCCACGAAGGCTGGGCAGGCCGCGTGAAAAACTTCCGAGTGCCGGCGATGTTAAAAACGACACCGCCGGGCTGTGAGAGAAAGCAACCTGAGAGTGAAGAGGCGAGACCCGTGGCGTCGGGCGAACGCGCCGTCAAAAGCGGCGGCTGACCCGGTGCTAATGGTGGAGACGCGAAAGAAAATCATAGGCGTGTCTCAACCTGGTTCGCAGGCCGGTGGCGCAACCACCAGTTGAAGCGAGCTGAAAAGCCT
>CAYPTV010000185.1:0-4041 GCA_964413505.1 uncultured Bifidobacteriaceae bacterium
ACGAAATCATCGCGCGCCAATATGACGAACTCGGACAGGAAAAAGTGAACGCGCTGTTTGTCGCTGGCGCAGGTCCGCACACGAGCCTGGCCGGCGCGCAGACGAACGCCGTTTGCGTCATTGCCGGACTCAAAGGTTTGAATGAAAATCCGCTGGCAAAATTCCTTTCGGAAAAAGGAAAAGCGATTGAACCTTACGCGCCGGTCGTCCAAGCTGATCCGAACAATTCATCCGCACACCAATAATCATGAAAACCTTCTGCACTTTTGCCTCGGCGATTTTTCTGGCCGCAACATTGCGCGCGCAAACCGATTTGAAATTTTCGTTTGGCGCGGACGCGAAAGCCGGCTGGACGCCGGTTGCGCCGACGAATTTATATTCGCCGGAGCAGGGCCATGGCTTTGAGCCGGGCGCCGATGTCGTCGCGGGGAACGATTCCATCGCCAGCGACAAGCCGTTTTATTTTTCCGCAAAATTGCCGGAGGGAAATTACAAGGTCACCGTGACGCTCGGCGGCGACACAGAATCCACGACGACCATCAAGGCCGAGCTGCGGCGGTTGATGCTCGAAAAAATCCGCACGGACGCCGGAAAAATGGAGACGCGCTCGTTCATCGTGAACCTGCGCACGCCTGAAATTTCCACCGGCGGCACGGTGAAGTTGAAAGATCGCGAGAAAACGAGCGAGTGGCGCGACTGGGATGACAAGCTGACGTTAGAATTCAACGGCACGCATCCAAGCATTTCAAAAATGGAGATTGAAAAGGCGGATGTGCCGACGGTTTATATTCTCGGCGATTCCACCGTCTGTGACCAGCCTGCCGAGCCGTGGAACAGTTGGGGCCAGATGCTGCCCAGATTTTTCAAACCGGAAATTGCCGTGGCCAACCATGCCGAATCCGGCGAGTCCATCGCATCGTCGCTTGGCGCGAAGCGGTTTGACAAGGTTTTCAGCCTGATGAAGCCGGGCGACTATCTTTTTGTGCAATACGGACACAACGACCAGAAGGACAAGAAGCCGGACGCGCTGGAGACTTACAAGACGAACCTGGTGAAAATCGTGGCCGAGACCCGCGCCAAGGGCGGAACGCCGGTGCTGGTCACTTCGATGGAACGGAAAGGCGGCGTGGAGAACGACACGCTCGCCGGCTACCCCGACGCGGTGCGCGAAGTTGCCAAGTCTGAAAACTGCGCGCTGATTGACCTGAACGCGATGAGCCGGGTTTTTTACAAAGCGCTCGGCGATGACATTGGCAAGGCGTTCCAGGACGGCACGCACCACAATAATTACGGCAGCTATGAGCTTGCGCAATGCGTCATCGAAGGCATCAAGCAGGACAAACTGCCGCTCGCGAAATTCATTGCGGATGATTTCCAGGATTTTGACCCGGCGCATCCCGATGCGCCTGCCACTTTTTCGATGCCGGTCAGCCCGGCGTTTTCAACGGTGAAGCCGCTGGGAAATTAATGCAGTTGCAACAGGTAGAAACTTTGCGCGGCATTTGTGTTCATCGCGTTCGTTAAATTGAAATTGCCGCTGCCGTCGAACTCGTTTGTCAGCAGCCGGGTCCAACTGGCCAGCGGCGAGGCGATGTTGGTGGATGTCAGTATATAATATGTCCCGAATGCCTGCCCGCCTGAACCGTTCAGGATCAAGTTGCCGCCCGCTAATTTAATGCCGCCGATGACGGGCGGTGCCGGCAATTGCACGATGATGTTGATCTGTCCCGGCGTGTTCGTGCTGATCGTGCAAACAAAACCCGCCGGCGCGGACGCGATGGAAAGATTTCCCATCGTCAGCGCGCCGCCGTATGTGAACAGCGTGTAAGTGCCCGCGCCAAATCCGCCGAGGTTCGTGATGCTCAACTGCCCGCCCAAAGTCAAATTGCCCGACACAGCCACTTCGTCGCCGTTCGTGCCGAGGCCGAATTGCAATCCGGTCTGGTCGCTCAAATCCAGTTCGTTGCTGATCGTCAGAATGCCGCTGGCGCTGCCAGTGCCGGACGGATTTCCGGGTGAAAGAATTGCGCCGTCATCAAACGCGGTGAGTCCGGCGATGATGCCGTTGCCGGAAAGCTCCGCGCCGCTGGCGACAAAAACCTGATTCGTGCCGGTCGCGCTGCCGGTTGAATTGTTGACCTGCAACGTTCCCGCGCTCACGGTCATGCCGCCGACAAATGAGTTGCTGCCGGTGAGCGTCCAGGTGCCGGTGCCGATTTTTTCGATGGCGGTGATTGAATTGGTATTTTGCTCGGCAATCGCGCCGGCAAAAACGGCGTCAACATTTGCGCCGCCAACCTGCCAGGTGAAAACATTTCCGGCAGTCGTGCCGCCGAACAAGGCCGACGGACTGCCGCCGGAAAGCGCGCCGATTTGCAGCGTGGTTCCCGCCGGATCCACCGCGCCTTGAAAATCCATCCAGTTGCCGTTGGTAAGATTGATCGCGGCGTTCGGATAGCCGGTGAAATTCAGCACGCGAAATTCGCCGCCGCCGGTCACATTGATGTTGCCGGTGAACGCCGACCAGTCGCCGTAAAGGCTGGTGCGAGTGTAAGTCACGTTGAAATTCAGCGTGCCGCCACCAGTCAGCGATCCCCACAAATCGCAGCGCGAATCCGTGATCAGCGTGCCGGTGGCATTTGCCGGAACGACTAGATTCCAATACGAGCCGTTGTAAGTGTTCACGTTGTCATACATTGCGAGCGTGCCGCCATTGAGCGTGACGTTGCCGGTGCCCAGGCCAAACTGGTTGGCGATGTCGTTGCTCAAATAAATCGTGCCGCCGTTGATGACGGTGCCGCCGCTGAAACTGTTGCTGCCGCCCAAAGTCAGGGTGGCGGAACCGGCCTTGACCAGTTGGCCGACGCCGCCGAGCACGCCGCCGCTGATGGTGTAATTCAAGACGGAATTTGTGACCATGACCTGGCCCGGCTGCACGCCGCCGGAAATGACGACGTTGCCGTTGGTCGAAGTGTCGTCGAAAATCACGGAGTCAAAATTATAGAAAATGTCGGGATTGCCGCCATTGAGCCAGTTGACGGTGCTTGTGTCCCATGCGGTGCCGTTTGTGCCGGACCAGACGAGCGTGGCCGGCGGCGAACCGGCGACGTTGAGCAGCACGGTTCCCGGCGTGGCCGTGTTGAACGAAAATGTCTGGCGCGATCCTGACGATCCCGCCCAAGAAAGATTTGCCGCGCTTCCAATAGTCGAACTGCCGCCGCTGATAAGCGTGTAATTTCCGGGAACGAGCAAACCATTGAACAGATTCGGGACGACAACATTGTTGCCGCTCAAAACGAGCGCGCCGCCGGAAAGCGAAATCAAATCGTTCACGCCGCCGCCGGCGTTGGTGGCGTTTGCCAGATCGAAATACAGGGTCGCATTTGTGATTGCGAGGCCGTTGGTGATGGTGAGCGTCCCGATATTTCCGGAGGCGACATTTGCGCCGGGCGAAATTTGATTGCCAGAATAAAGCGCCGCGCCGCCGCCGATCGCGCCGTCGCCGCCGAGCGTTCCGTTCACGACTATCAACGAATTTGTGCCGGTGCTGCCGTTGACGACGAGCGTGCCGTTGCTGACGACGGTCTGGCCGAAGTAGGAATTATTTCCGCCGAGCGTGAGCGTGCCCGCGCCGATTTTGACGAGCGAAGTGAACGCGCCGGAATTTTGTTCGCTGATGACGCCGGCGAAACTGGAATCGGTGCCCAGCGCGCCGATGCGCAGCGTCACGGCGCGTCCGCCGGTTGCGCCGCCCTGCAACGTGACCGAGGCGGGCGCGTCAAGCTCGCCGAAGTCCACGGTGTTGCCGCCGGGGCTGATGGTATTGAAAAAGTAGGCGTTGATGTTGTTGGAAAGATTGACGACGGCATTTGCAAATCCGGCGTAACTACCAATGCGGAAATCCGCGCTGTTGTCGGGCGTGAAAACATTCAGGGTGCCGGAAAACGCGGAGGCGTCGTAATTGAAATTTCCGCGGACGTAATGCGTGATCAAGTTGAAGCTGCCGCTGCCGGTGAGCGTGGCGCCGCCCGCGCCGCCGCG
>CAYPTV010000185.1:4141-6337 GCA_964413505.1 uncultured Bifidobacteriaceae bacterium
CCAGTTGGTGCTGGTGGTGTCCCAATTGTTGATCGCGCCGTCGCCGCGCCAGGTCAGATTCTGTGACAGTCCGGTCGCCATGACGAGGACGCCGACAGTGTTGGTCAAGGCTGAACCATCGCTGGCGCGCACGGAAAAATTGAAGCTGCCGAGGCCGGAGAAATTTCCCGTGGCGGTGAATTCTGCCGTGTGGCCGTCCGCCAGCAATGCGACCGTGCCGTTGGTCGGGGCAGATACTGAATAGACCGGGCTGGCATTTGTGAAACCGGCCGTGTATTGCCGCAGGTCAACGTCCACGAGGGAGTTTTTCGGCGCGACGGCGTGCGTTGCGGCGAGCCAGTTCAGATAATTTTCCAGCTTCGTGTAGCCGCCTGTGCCTGGCGTGAGGCTGTCGGCCACGTTGGGATTTGATCCCAAGGCAAGTTCCCAGTAGTCCGGCATCCCGTCGCCGTCGGAATCAAGCGGCAGGACGCCATTGGTGATCACACCATAGCCGTTGTTGCCCAGACCGGTGGATGTTTGCGTCGTCCATAACCCGCCTCCCTTGCCGGCAGTGCCGAGCGACGTCACATCGCCAAGAACATTCTGGTCAACTTGATCCTGCGGCAATGCGCCCGACATGGAAACATCGTTACGATAAGCCGTGACGGTGGAATATGTCGGAATGCCCGGAGTCAACGGAGAAAACGGCGAAGTCAGGACGACAGAGCCGCCGCCGGGGGCAGTTGAACTGCCGCCCAAAGAACCGTTCTTGTCGCTGTCGAGCAAATTGCCGGAGGAATAAACCGATTGATTGCTGTCAAACTGGAAAAAGTCATCGCCGGGAGAAGTCGTGGCCGGTCCGGTGATGAAATAATTATTGATGATGTCGTGCGAGAAATGTCCGCTGGTGTCGGCGCAGGTATAGCCGGCCTGAAAATTATTGACGATGTTGTTGATGAAAATCGTGTTGACCTTGGCGAGCGGATTGCGGTCGTGTCCGCTCGATAAAATATTATAAATCCACGAGAAATGGTTGTTCGAGGATTCGGTATGCGCGTTGAACTGCTGGCCGATGGGATCGGCCAAAATGGAATTTTGCATGGTGATCAAATTTCCATCCGTGGCGCTGCCGGTCGCATCTATGTTGTTGTATGGCGCAAATTCTATCGAAATATGGTCGTAAATCATGTTCGTGCCGTCGCCCATGTTGATGCCGTCCTCGGTGGAACTGGCGATGCTGCCCGGACGGATGCGAATAAAGCGGACAATTTCATTTGTCCTCGTGCTGAAAGAAATCTCGTGGCCGATGATGGCAATGCCGCCGCCCGGCGCGGTCTGGCCGGCGATGGTCAGGCTGCTGGCACAGGTGACGGGGCTGGCGAGGGTGATGGTGCCGCCCACATCAAAGACAATGAAACGGTTGCCGGTGCCGACGCCGGTGCGGAACGATCCCGCGCCGCTGTCATTCGTGTTGGTCACGTGATAAACCGTGCCGCCAAAACGCGCACCCACGGCGTTTGCGCCGAAGCCGAATGCGCCGGGAAACGACGGGATATTAGACTGCAACGTGCCTACAATCAAATTCACCTGACCGGGCGTGTTTGTGCTGATGGTGCCCGTGGTGCTCGCGGGCAGATTGATGGTCAGCGAGCCAAGCGCAAATGCGCCGCCGTAGGTGAACAGCGTGTAAGTTCCGCTGGTGAATCCGCTGCCGGCGGTGACGTTCAGCGTGCCGCTCAAATTCAGGTTGCCGCTGACAATCGTCTTGTCGCTGCTCGTGCCGAGCGTGTAGTTCAAAACCGCGCCGCTGTTCGCCGTGAAATTATTATTGACCGTCAAAGTGCCGGTCGGATTTCCCGGCGCGAAAATGCCGCCGCTGTTGATCGTGACCGCTCCGCCGATGCTGCCGCTGCCGCTCAGAGTTGCGCCGCTGGCGACAGCCACCGCGCCGCCGCCGGTGCCGGTGCCGGCGGAATTGTTCACGAGCAGAGTGCCTTTGTTGACGGTCGTGCCGCCGCCGTAAGTGTTGTTGCCGGTCAGCGTCACCGTTCCGCTGTTGGCCAGTGCAACCGCGCCGGTTCCGCGGATGACCATGCCGACGGCTGAATTTCCCGAACTGTTAAAAGCAAGCTGGCCGTTGTTAGTCACGTTGCCGCTGCCGAACCACGCGCCGGTGTTGATTTGCAGCGTGCCGTTGCTGATGGTCGTGCCGCC
>CAYPTV010000186.1:0-6335 GCA_964413505.1 uncultured Bifidobacteriaceae bacterium
CAAGATCGGCGGCGATCAGCGCGTGCTCGATTTCTTCCAGCGACTCGGCGGTGAGTTTGGGCGAGCGCGTGACGATGCGCTTGATTTCGTGCGTGAGCCTGGCGTGCGTCTTGGCGAGGCCGGCTTTGAATTTGGCGAAGAGACCCATATTGGAATGCGGAATGCGGAGTGCGGAATGCGGATTTATTTTGCCGCGGTTCGTCGGCGTTCATCAGCCGCTTTCTTTGCGGCGTAAAGTTTTTCGACGCGTTCGTAAGGCAGCCGGACGGTGCCGATGAGCGGTGCCTTTTTGCTGAAGCCGTGGCAGTCGCTGCCGCCGGTGACGAGCAGACCGTATTTCTCGGCAATCTCCAGATAGCGCTCGGACATGACGGTGGAATGCTTGGTGTGAAAACATTCGATGCCGTCGAGTCCGGCGTCCACGAGGTCGGGAATGATTTCGTCGGTGCGGTTCAAACCCGGATGCGCCATGACCGCCAGACCGCCGGCCTGATGAATCAATTCGACGGCTTCGAGCGCGGACATTTTTGTCTTGGGCACCCATGCGGGCCGGCCTTTTTTTAGAAAGCGGTCGAACGCCTCGTCGAGATTGCCGATGAATTTTTCCTTCACGAGCGCGCGGGCGACGTGCGGCCGGCCGGGCGATTTGCAATTGGCCAGCGCGAAAACGGCTTCGGCCTTGAGCGGAATGCCCAGCTTGTTCAACGCGGCGACCATCTCGCGGATGCGGTTCTGGCGGACGGATTGGAACCCGGCGATGCGCGTGAGCAAAGGCTGGTTTTGCGTGTCCACGAAGTAAGCCAGAATGTGGACTTCGGTATCCTCGTGTTCTGCCGTCAATTCGGTGCCGGTGATGAATTCCATGTTCACCGCCGCACAGGCCGCCGCCGCGCGTTCACAGCCTTCGACCGTGTCGTGATCGGTCAAAGCGATGGCGCTGAAACCGAGCTTGTTTGCGCGCTCCACCAGTTCTTCCGGCGTGAATGTGCCGTCGGAAAAAAACGTGTGCAGATGGAGGTCGGCAAACTTCATTTCACGTTCTTGCAGGACGCAAAATCTCGCCGCGGATTTTATCCAAAATTCCGTTCACGAATTTGCCGCTGTCCTGCGTGGAAAACTTTTTGGCGATGTCCACGGCCTCGTTGATGCTGACGACCGGCGGAATGTCCTGGCGATGGAGCATTTCATAAATCGCAAGCCGCATGATGTTGCGGTCCACGGCGGCGATGCGGTGAAAATCCCAGTTCTTCGCGTGGCTTTTAATCTTTTCGTCAATCGCGTCGCGATGTTCCAGCACGCCGCGAATCAGCGGTTCCGCGAACAGGCGCGTCTCGGCCTCCTCGGTGGTCGGCGGCGGCAGTTCAAATTTTTCGCCCCAATGCGACGCGCCCTTTTCATCCTCAATGGCGGCGGCGCGCTGGGAATTCCAGAACTGCGCCAACTCGAGTTCGAGATTTTCCGGCGGGTTCAGGTCGTGCTGAAACAGAAATTGCACGGCGCGTTCGCGCGCCTCACGTCGTTTGCCCATAACTTCAAGTCTAAAGCCTAAAGTCCAAAGTCTAAAGTCTTAAATCGGGCAAAGCCCAAAACCAAACAATGCGCTCGACTTTGGACTTTGGACTTTGGACATTGGACTTTTGCATGAGCATAGTCACGAAATTGCTGCACACGCGCTACCGGGTGAACGACCTGGAGCGCACGGTGAAATTTTATCGCGAGGTGCTCGGCCTGACGGAGGTCAAGCGGCACAAGTCGCCGCGCGGCTCGGAACTGGTTTTTCTCCAGACGCCCGGCAGCGAGGAACTGATTGAGATCACCTGTTTTCCTGGCAGCGGTTCCGTGCATGTGCAGCCGGATCTCACGCATCTGGCGTTCGAGGTGGCCAGCCTGGAAGAATTTTCCAAACAGCTGGCCAAGCATGGGCTGAAATTTTCCGACGGCCCGACGACCAGTTCCAGCGGCACCACGTTCGCCTTCATTGACGCGCCCGAAGGCTACGAAATCGAACTGATTGAAAAAAGCTAGGCGGCCACCGATTTTCCCCCAACTCCCAACTGCTAAATTAGAATGAGCGTTCTCATCGTCGGTACCACGGCACTCGATTCGATCAAAACCCCGAAGGCGGAAAATCCGCGTCTGCTTGGCGGCTCGGCCAGCCACGCGGCGGTCGCGGCCAGCTTTTTCTCGCCCGTCAAACTCGTCGGCGGCGTCGGCGAGGATTTTCCAAAAAAATACATCGAGCTTTATCGCAAACACAAAATTGACCTTGCCGGCCTGCAGTTTCTGCCAGGGAAAACATTCCATTGGTCCGGCGAATATGAGTTGAACATGAACAACCGCCGCACGCTCGCCACCGAGCTGGGCGTGATCGAAACTTTTTCGCCGAAGCTGCCGAAGGCGCTGCAAAACGTGCCGTTCGTGTTGCTCGGCAACATCGCGCCCGCGCTGCAAATCAGCGTGCTCGAACAGATGAAGCAGCCGAAGTTCGTCGTGGCCGACTCGATGGATTTGTGGCTGAACATCGCGCTGGATGATTTGTTGAGACTGCTGCCGCGTATTGACGGCTTTGTGCTCAACGATAGCGAGGCGCATCAGTTGACGAAAGAAGACAATGTTTTCGCCGCAATCAAAAAAATCCACAAGCTCGGCCCGAAATACGTCATCATAAAAAAAGGCTCGCACGGCTCGGTCTTGTCCGGCCCGAAGGGATTTTTCATCTGCCCGGCGTATCCGTTGCATCATGTCGTTGACCCGACGGGGGCGGGCGATTCGTTCGTCGGCGGCATGATGGGCTATCTCGCCAGCGCGAAGGGTTCGATTGATGCGAACATCCGCCGCGCGATGGTTTATGGCAGCGTCACCGCGTCGTTCTGTTGCGAAGGCTTTGGCCTGAATGCCACCACCAAAACCAAGCGCGCCGACATCGAGAAGCGCGTGAAGGAACTGGAAAAACTGACAAGGTTCTGACCGGCCCAATGCGATTTTTTAAGACTGCTTTTTTGACGCCAAGGTGCGCGCGGCAATTTCCCAGCGGCTGGCATGAAAACAAAAATAGGCGTTGCCAAATCTTAAAACACAGCCGCAGCTTTGCGGCGGCGGGACGAGGCATTCCAGGGCGACGGTGGAGGTTCCAATCAGTTTTGCCCTGCAATTGTTGGGGAATGGCAAATTTTCTTCCGTCACGTTCGGAGGAACGCTGTCTTTCCGCTTGTCATTTGCCTCTGACATAAGACCGCTCAAAATCCATGCCTGCGGGATGGTTTCAACCTAGCACGCTCGGTATATTTGTCGAATTTTTTTATTTGCTTCGCGGGGTATTTTGAAATTTCAATCCATGTCCGTTTGTGTTCATCTATGCCCGAATGAAAGCCGTCATCCTCGCCGCCGGCAAAGGCACGCGCATGAAGGAACTCACCAGCGAGCTGCCCAAGCCCATGCTCCGCGTGCAGGGCAAACCGATTTTGCAGCACATTGTTGAAGGAATTGTCGCGGCGGGAATCAAGAAAATTTTCATCGTCACCGGCTGGCGCGCGGACGCGATAGAAAATCATTTCGGCGACGGCAAAAAATTCGGCGCGAACATCTCCTTTGGGCGGCAGCTCGTCCAGGACGGCACAGGCAAGGCGCCGGAGCTTGCGAAAAAATTCATCGGCGACTCGTCATTCCTGCTGACTTACGGCGACATCCTCGTCGCGCCGGAAACGTATCCGCAGATGATCCGGCGTTTTGGCGAAGGTGATTTCGCGGGCGTCATCACCGTCACGCCCGGCGAGGACGTGACGAAGGGCGGCCTGAATTTTTTCGACGAACAGTTCTGCCTGAAACGGCTTGTCGAAAAACCGTCGCGCGAGCAGTTGGAGCAGTTGCGCCGCGACGGCTGGCTCAAGCCCGGCGTTCCGGCGTGGTATAATGCGGGTATTTATATTTTCCGCCCGGCGATTTTTGAATTTACGTCGCGCCTGCAAAAGTCTCCGCGCGGCGAATACGAATTGACCGACGCCATCATCTCTATCGTCGCCAGCGGGAAAAAACTGGCAGGCCTTGAAATCAAAGGACGTTGGGTGGACGTGCGCGATCCCGAAACGCTGGCGAAGCTGGAACAGGGAAATTGAACGGCAGAACCGCAAAGACGCAGAGAATTAAAATTAAAAAACTTTTCTCTGCGTCTGGGCGTCTCTGCGATGAATCAAGAAACGAACTTCGGCTCAAAAACCGGGCCGAGATTGTGCTTCCGCAGCAGGTCGCAGAATTTCCCGATGCCGCGCTTTTCATCCGAGGCGAGATGATAATGAATCTGCCAGCCGAGATAATCGCGGCGGAAATCCTCGTCATATTCCTCGCGCGTTTCGATCAGATAATCCAGCGTGTCCATGCCGAAACCTTTTGCCTCGCGCAGTTCGCGGCGCAATTCCCTGTTTTCAACCCCGCGCCGCAGCGCCCAGACCGCGTAAACAAAGGGAAGCTTTGTCATTTCCGTCCAAGCCGAGCCGAGGTCAAAAATCTCGTGCGCGTGCGGCGCGCGCTGAAAATCAATCGCGCGGTCACCGATGAGCAGGACGAAATCCTTTTCCTGCGCCGCTTCATAATTTTCCAGCGGCTTGAATTGCGGAAACAAATTTTTCTCGGCGAGCAGCACTTTCAGCAGGTTCACGCTTGTGAGCGACGCGGTGTCGCAGAAAATTTCTTCCGCCTCTTCGAACGGCTTTTTGTGCGCGAGCAGGACGCTGTAGACTTCGCCGAGCGACGCGATGGCGATGCCGTCGAGGATTTCGTAACGGTCATTGAGCAAAACCTCGGTGATGCTGACGAGCGCGGCGTCGAGTTCGTCACGCCGGAGCATTTCGGCGAGCCGGGCGGGCGTGGCGAAGATGATTTCGCTCTCGATGCCGCGCGTGAGCGGCACGGCGTTCAGGTAATTGACCGAGCCGATGCGAAAATTTTTTTGGGCGGCGTCCATCGTGTTCCAAGTCGGCGGATTTTCATCCCGCGTTCCGAATCCGCCCCTTTTTCTCCTCCAGTTCGGCCTGAAGTTTTTTTCTTTCTGCGGTCAATTGCTGCTGCAATGTTCCGGCTTTTTCAACGTCGCCCGCCGCGGTTGATTTTGAGATTTCGCCTTGCAAGGCGATTTCGCGCTCGGCAATTTTTGCGGCGTATTTTGAATCCTGTTCCGCAAGCTGCTTTTTTTGCGCTCCGGTCAATTTGACGGTCGGCGCGGTTTTGGCGAGCCGTTCCATCGCGAGTTCGTATGAAGATTTCATTTGTTCAATTCTACCAATTCCCGGCCATTAACCATCATTTTTTCTTCCACGGCTGTTCTGGAAATTTGTCGGGCATCCGGATCACCCTGACCGGCGGCGGCTTGGGCCTGGCCATTTGCAGTTCGTCGCCGCCTTCTGGCTTTGTTTCGGACTGGCCGGCCCTGGCTTTCGCGGCGTCCGCGCGCCACGATTCGATTTTGGCCTGCAAACCGTGATGCTCGGCCTTCGATTTGTCGCCGGCCTTTTGATAAAAAAGCGAAAGATTGGTGTGGACAAGCTGTTCTTTCGGGCGCAATTGTTCCGCCTTGTGTCCTTCCGCAATCGCGGCGGCAAAATCACCTTTGCGATACAGCGCCATGCCCAGCGCAAGCTGCGCCTCAAAATTTTGGGCGTCAGCGGCGAGGACATCCTTCAATTTCCCGATCGCGACGTCGAAATCGCCCCGGCTGAAATCGAACATCGCGTCGTCATATTGTTCCTGCAAATTCATGCGGCAGGCAAACGCTACCCGCACGGGGCTTGCAGCGCAAGGCACGCCGACGACAGCAGGCGTCTTTCATTTGCTAATCCATTGCATAAACAGCCCTTATTGCACAAAACAATCATAAGAATTTGACATGATTGCGCCGCCTGTTAATGTAAAACAGGCAATGTTGTCGTGCTGTCCGCTTCCGTCGGCAGTTCCGCGTTGCGCGCGGTAAATTTTTTAACTTTGAAGTTCCATGAGTGATACAATTGCAGAAGCGTCGTCGGGTGGCGCGCAAAAGGTCGGGAAGATCAATGAAGCCGTCATCCGCATCGCGGGCAATTCGCAGGACGGCATCCAGGCCATCGGCGGATTTCTCGCGCGGCTCGCGGGCCGCAGCGAGCAGGAGGTCATGACATTCATGACGATTCCCTCGACGATTTCCGGCGGACCGTCCATTTTCCAGGTCCGCATCGGCAGCGGCGAAGTTTTGAGCGCGGGCGACGAGGCGGACATGCTGCTCTGCTTTTACCAGCACAGCTACGAAGACCACATCAAGTCGCTCAAACTCGGCGGCATCGTGCTTTACGACGCCGACCACGTTCAGCCGA
>CAYPTV010000187.1:0-6316 GCA_964413505.1 uncultured Bifidobacteriaceae bacterium
TGAGCGGCAGCAGGTTCACGAGCGGCTGGTCGCCGATGACGACGCCCGCCGCGTGAACGCTCGCGTTGCGCGTGAGGTCCTCGAGAATGAGCGCGGTGTCAATCAGTTCGCGCGTAACGTCTTCGTTCTGGTAAGCCTCCTTGAGTTCCGGCGATTGTTTGAGTGCCTTTTCGAGCGTCATCTTCAGGTCGAACGGAATCATCTTCGCCAGCCGGTCGCCATCGCCGTAGCTCAAGCCCATCACGCGGCCCACGTCGCGCACGACGCTTTTCGCGCCCATCGTGCCGAAGGTGATGATCTGCGCCACGGAATCGCTGCCGTATTTTTTGCGGACGTATTCGATGACGTCAGCGCGGCGGTCGTCGGCGAAATCAATGTCAATATCCGGCGGGCTGATGCGTTCGGGATTCAGAAAGCGTTCGAATATAAGTCCGTAACGGATCGGATCCACGTTTGCGATTTCGAGCAGGTAAATGACGAGCGAACCGGCGGCGCTTCCGCGCGCCACGCAGTTGATGCCGTGCTCGTGGCCGTAGCGGATGAAATCTGCGACAATCAGGAAATAGCTCAAAAATCCTGTCTTCTCGATGACCTTCATTTCGAGCTGCAACCGGTCAATCAGGACTTTTACGGCGGCGGCCTCGGTGGTGTCCTTGGAATAACTCGGCAGCCGCGCCGGGTCTTCGATTTTTTCGATGATGAATTCATGGCCTTCCGCCCGCGCGTGGATTCCGTAGCGCTTGTGCAACCCTTCCGCGAGCAGCTTGCGCAGATAACCTTCGCGCGTGAAATGTTCCGGCGGATGAAACACCGGGTAATGCAGGCTTTTGCCGTCCACCTGGATTTCCAGATTGCACTTCTCCGCGACTTCCAGCGTGTTCGTCACCGCTTCCGGCGTCTCGGCGAAGCGCGCCTTCATTTCCTCCGCCGAGCGCAGGAAGAATTGTTCCGGCGCATAGGCCGCGCTCATGCGCTTGGGGTTGCTCAACAAATCCTGCGTGCCGATGCACACGAGGCAGTCGTGCGCGTGCGAATCGCCCTTGTTGATGTAGTGAACGTCGTTCGTCGCCACGAGCTTCAGTCCGAACTCCTTCGACCACGCGATCAACTGGCGGTTCACCTTCGCCTGTTCTGCCATGCCGTGGTTTTGCAGTTCCAGAAAAAAGTTTTCCGCGCCGAGCGTCTGCTTGAAGAAATCCACCGCGTCGCGCGCCTTGTCAATCTGATCCTTGAGAATCAGGTCGGGAATCTCGCTGGCGAGGCAGCCGGACATCGCGATCAAGCCCGCGCCGTGCGCCGCCAAAATTTCCTTGTCAATGCGCGGCTTGTAATAATAGCCCTCAAGGTGCGCGGAAGTCGTGAGCTTGATTAAGTTTTTGTAGCCGGTCTCGTCCTTCGCGAGCAGGCCGAGATGATGATATTTGTCGCCCTCGACTTTTTTGCGTTCCAGCCGCGAGCCGGGCGCGACGTAAACTTCGCAGCCGATGATGGGCTTGATGCCCTTCGCGCGCGCGGCCTGATAGAATTCAATCGCGCCGTGCATCGCGCCGTGGTCGGTGATGGCGAGCGATGAAAACTTCAGCTCATGCGCCTTGTCCACCAGCCGGTCCAGACGGCACGCGCCATCGAGCAGAGAATACTCGGTGTGCAGATGCAAATGAACAAAGTCCGCGTGCGACATGGAAACAGTTTAACTTCCAACCGCGAAGACACCAAGACACAAAGTTTTGGAATTGTTCACCGCAGCCTCTGGCGATGGAATTTCGGATCCCTGCGGCAATCCAGAACGGCCTTGACGAAAACCGTTCCCGATTCTTCGGCGTAGTAGATCGCGTAGGGAAACCGTTTTGAAAGCAGACGGTGATTGCCAAAAACCTTCAGGTGGATTCCGGCATACAGGCGCAGCGAATCAATGTCGGAGAAAAGCGATTCCAGAAAATACCCGCCCAGGCCTTCCTGCTGGCGTTAGTAGAATCCGAAGCCCTCGGCAAGATCGTTTCTTGCGGATGGCAGGATGACGAGCTTCATGTCAATTTGTCGCGCAACTGTTTCTTGGCGGTTTCCCAGTCCATGAAGGTTTCCTCGCCGGATTTGATTTTTTCCTCGCGGTCATGCAGCCCCACGCCGTGCCACGCGGGCGATTCGATTTGCGCCTCGTCGCGGCTCAAGTCCGCCCAAAGCGTTTCCATCGCGCGCAACTTTTCCGCGACGCTCATCTGGCTCAATGGCAATGTGGCTTCCATGACAATTTAGTTAAGCCGCTTTCACGGCAAATGCAAGCCCGCGTGCGACATGGAAACAGTTTAACTTCCAACCGCGAAGACACCAAGACACAATTGACGTTGCAAATTTTCCGGCGCACACTTCGCTCAATGCTGACGCTTAACCCAACTGTCACCAACAAATGATCTCAAGAACTGTTGCCCAACCCGCAATTCAACTGGGACAGGAAATTGACACGCTTTTGGAAGGCGAGGCAAGTTACACTCGCATAGTTTTCGTTTCGGCTTTTGTTGCCCTGCGGACAATCCTACGCCTGCGTGAGAGACTTTTGGCTCAATCCGAAAGTGGCTGCCAACTGCGACTGACGGTTGGTATTGATCTTGGCGGAACAAGCAGAGATGTTCTTGAAGAATTACTCCGATGGGACTGCGAAGTATTCATTTTCCACAACCCAATCCCCAGAGCGACATTCCATCCGAAAATTTACCTGTTTGAAAATGCTGCCAGAACAACCCTCATTGTCGGCTCAAATAATCTCACCGATGGCGGATTCTACACCAACTACGAAGCATCGGTTCGACATGATTTTGAACTTCCGGCGGATGCTGAAGAATTTCGGCGGATTGCTGATCCGCTCCTTACATTTTTAGAACCGGCTGGTGGCACAGTCCAAGAGCTGACCCAAGAACTGATAAACACTATGGCAGCACGCGGCCAGTTGCCCACAGAAGCCGAAGCAAAGGCGCGCCGGCGCGAACAACTCGGTCGCCGCCGTGCGGCTGCCGGAGATATTCCTGCCAACCCATTCGAGGCTGTGAATGTTGTCCTTCCGCCACTTCTTCCACAGGCAGCCCGTGCCGAAGAGCGCAGAGTCCGGCAGGCCGCGCCACCAGCTCCAGTTGTTCCGACAGCTCAACAAATTCCAGCAGAGATTCAACGTGGCGCTTTAGTTTGGAGAAAAGAACTCACTCCGAGCGAAGCGCTTCAAGTTGATAACGAGGGGACAAACACAGTGGCAGAAGTTCGCTTTTCAAAGGCAGGTTTTGAAAACCCGCCCGGAACACTGATTGATAACACAACTTATTTTCGGAATCTATTTCGTGAGTTCCAATGGGAAAACTAGAAGCCGACCAATTAAAACCGGGAATTCAAAGCAGAATACTCCACGTTGGATAAATCCCCTTCGCTCTGCCAAACATTTCGGCCAAGTCCAATTCGATGTGCGCGTTGGTCAAGGTGTTCACAAGTGCAAACTTGAATTGCTTTTTGAGGCTCTGTGCGACCAAAACCTCTGCGCCAGTCAGCCCAAAGAAATATTTTTTGAAGTCTGCTCCGATGCCTACTTTGTTGGTCGATTTGATTTCAATGAGTTGAATCTTGTCGAGTTTTGACTCCACTTCCGCCGGGTCGTCAAGATTCACGGCAGATGAAAGCCTCACGATGTCAAAAGCTTTTCCATAGACAATCATGTCCTGTTTCACAAAAGCGACCACGATGATTTTCTTTTGCTTGGCAGTCGGAATGAAGAAGCCTTCATTTTTCTCGACGAGAATTTGCGCTGCGCGTCGAGCGGTCGCGTTCCCCTCTTTATTTTCGCGTGACTTTTTTTTAGCACTCACGGCTTCCTCCCTCGCGGGTTGTGCGCTTTTGAAGCTGCGGCAGCTTTTTCCAATCGTGCCTCAAAAAGATTTGCAAGGTCTGCGGTCTTTATTCCAAGAGCCTCGCAGATTTCTGCCGTCTCGACGAAATCGAGACGACGTTCGCCAGTTTCATATTTGCTGACGTAGCTTTGAGGGATTTCAAGACGTTCTGCCAATTGAGCCTGCGTAACGCCTTTCGACTCGCGCAATTCCTTGAGAATTTCTCGAAAAAGTTCGTATCGGTCTGTGTAGGCAGCGTTTGGCACGCCCATCTTTTACCAAGTCGGCTGCTAAAAACCCAAATTGGGATATATTCACGCGCTGGGCTGTGAACATTTTTTGAAGATTGGAAGCTCCCGCCAATTGCCAACCCCTTCGGGAGCTTCTGCATCGAAATGCCTGTCACTTACGAATGCCCAGCAATGTCCCGGCAGGTCTTCATCTTCTGGCGTGACGAAAAATCTACCTGGGTTTCCGAGTTTTTTGGCGGCGAAAAGAAAATCCTCGGCGAAATAGTCACAATTGCCATTGTCGATGTCATAGGGTTGAAGTCCGTAAGCGGTGACAAGGCGTCTGACGATGTCGGGTAGTTTCATCCCATGTTCCAACTCAAGTTCAGATTTCCAATATGGCAAACTAAATCGAATCCGTGTGTGATCCGTTTTCAATCTTGTTGAATCATCCGCACGACAGCATCACGGACGGTGGAGAATTTGTCATGCTGCAATTCACCAACCTGATTTGCGACGAGACTGCTATGCGCGGTAAAAAGTTTGCCGGGACGAACGTAGCTGCTGAGGCGAAGCGAACCGCGCACGAAGTCGGGCGCGTCCAGAGAAATAGCTTTTTCATCGCCGTAGGATTTGCTGGTGATTTGACAGAGAATCCAATCGCCGCGTCCGGCTTCTGCCAGCACCACCGCCGGCCTGAGTTTCGAGGCGGTGAGGTCGGAAAAGGGAAAGTGAACAATGACTACTTGGCCGGCTGTAAATGTGCCCATGCGGCATCCTCCTCGGCGCGATTCCAGTCCTCGGCGAGCGCCGCCTCACTCAACAGTGCGGCGTCATGCACCGTCGGAGCTTCTTCCAGAATCGTGACCAGCGCCCGGCGCGGCGTCAGCACGTGAACCGGCTCGACCAAATGCACCTCGCCATTCGTTTCAATGATTGCTTCGACCGTTTTCATCTTGGCAGAACTGTAAACCCATTGGCGGCTTCTGCAAAGGGCAATTCTTTTGCAAAACAATCCAAAACCCAGCGAGCCAAGAAGCTGGCGATGTCGGGGTCTGTGTAAAACCCGCCTCGCAGTTTTTGCGCCGTCTCGTTGACAATAAAATTCATGGTCGCTGGCTATTTGGAGTTGGTTTTGTAAGGCATTGCTCGCTCTTTAAGAATATGGGCGGCATGTAAAGCGGCATCATCGTCCTCATATTCCGATGTAACCTTGTCTGCAATGACCCGGCCTTTGAGTTCTCCTTCCGGCACTTTGAAAAACTTGGCGACCTTGGATATTTGCACCTCGGTTGGAAATCGGTCGCCGTGTTCCAGCTTGCTCAAAAGAGTTGAGTCAATGTCGACAGCGGCGGCAACGACACGAAGTGGTTCGTCACGGTCTTGCCGCAGCTTACGAATGAACTCTCCGAAACTGGATTTGTCAGGCATTGTCTTGACAGATTTTGACAAGACAGTTTATGACATAATGCTTTAACGCTGTAAACTGTTTTTAGAAGTAAATTGGGTAGCGCAAATACAGGCTTCGTTTCCAAAGGCCGCTTGCGTTATTGCATCAATTCATCATCCCGGCAGCGGACGGTCGGGCGGCAGGAGGAAGGTTTTGCGGATGGTGGCGACGCCGGAGTTGCGATACGGGAACGCCTGCTCTGCGGCGAGCTGCACCTGATGCCGCAATCCGGCCAGCGTGGCGATGTTGGCCACGATGGCGTTGAGCGCACCGGTATTTTCGTTGTGCTGGTCGGTGGGCGCGGTGATGCCCGCCGCGTAAGTCGTGATGGCGCCGGAGAGCGCGGTGATCTGCGCGGGCTTGACGCCGGGCAAAACGTCCAGCGGCGCGGTGGCGGGCGCGACGGCCACAAGCCGGTCGCGGATGGCGATGGCTGCGGTCTGGACTTCGTGGAGGTTGTCGTGCGCGAGGTTCTCGCCGATGAAATAGGCTTGGCGCAATTTTTCCGTGTCGCCGGTGAACTTGCGCTTGGCGGCGGTCTGGATGGGTGCGATGACGGCCATGAGGGCGTCGCGCGCGGTGGTTTCCTGCGCGGTCATCTCGGTTTTCACGGCGCGCGTGCCGGTGAGCTTGCCGATGGATTTTTCGATGTTGTCGGCGAGCGAGTTGATCTGTCCGGGCAGGGTGGCGTCGAATTCCACGGCGGCCAGCGGGGCGGTGTTGGCCGGGTCAGTCGCGGCGGCGGCGACGGCGCGGGAGTTTTTGATTTCGTC
>CAYPTV010000188.1:0-6300 GCA_964413505.1 uncultured Bifidobacteriaceae bacterium
AGGATTCGATGTATGACAAGACGATGGCGAACCTGGCGATGATCCGCGCGCGCAAGGGTCCGATCATCGCGCTTGCGACGGAGGGCGACCAGGCGATTAGGAAGGCGGCCAATGATGTCATCTACCTGCCCAGGGCGCTCGAACCGATTTATCCGATTCTGGCGACCGTGCCGCTGCAATTGTTCGCATATCACATCGCCGTCGCGCGCGGCTGCGACGTGGACAAGCCGCGCAATCTCGCGAAGAGCGTGACGGTGGAGTGAAATTATTTTTTGGTGTAGCCGGGATATTCCGGTTTGAACATCTGCGAGAGGATGTAGCCGGACAAATCTTCGGGACGCGAATGCGTGTTCAATTTTTTCGCAAACACTTCCTCGGCCACCGCGATGGCGATGGCGTGCGAAACTTCATGGATGCGCTGGAGCGAAGGATAGACGCGGCCTTCGGCGAGTTCGCTCTCGCGGATGAGCGAGGCGAGTGTGCGCGCCGCCACGATGAACATGGATTCGGTCACGCGCCGCGCGCCGGTGCAGACGATGCCTAGACCGATGCCGGGGAATATGTAGGCGTTGTTGCCTTGTCCGGGAACCAAGGTTTTGCCGCCGACTTTCACGGGCGCAAATGGGCTGCCGCTTGCAAACACCGCGCGGCCATTTGTCCAAGTGTAGGCTTCGTCGGCGGTGCATTCGGCCTTTGATGTTGGATTGGAAAGCGCAAAAATCACCGGGCGCTCGTTAATATCCGCCATCAGTTTAACGATTTCCTGCGTGAAGGATTTTGCCTGGCCGGACGCGCCGATGAGCATCGTGGGCTTCAACAATTTTACTGCGGACAACAAGTCAGCGCATGCCACTTGATCGTGGGCGTAATGCAATTTGTGTTCCGTGAGGTTTCCACGGTCTTTGACGATCAGACCTTTCGAGTCCACAAACCAGCAGCACTTCCGCGCCTCGGCGAGCGGCAGACCTTCTTCGACGAGCACGTTGACGATGTTTTCGGCGATGCCGATGCCGGCCTCGCCCGCGCCGAGGAACAACACGCGTTGGTCGGCCAGTTTTCCACCGGTGAGTTGCAGCGCGGACAAGACGCCCGCCAGCGCCACGGAACCGGTGCCTTGGATGTCATCGTTGAAAGTGCAGGCGCGGTCGCGGTAGCGTTCCAAAAGGCGGAAGGCGTTGCTGTTGCCGAAATCCTCGAACTGCACGAGCACGCCGGGGAAATTTTTTCCCACGGCCAGCATGAATTCTTCGATGATCAAATCATATTCTTCACCGCGAATGCGTTTTTGGCGCAACCCGGTGTAAAGCGAATCGGCCAGCAGTGTTTCGTTGTCTGTGCCGACGTCAATCGTGATGGGCAGACATTGCATCGGATGAATTCCCGCGCAGGCGGTATAGAGCGAGAGCTTGCCGATGGGAATGCCCATGCCGGACGCGCCGAGATCGCCGAGGCCGAGAATGCGTTCGCCGTCGGTAACCACGATCACCTTCACGTCGCGCGTCGGCCAGTGGTGCAGCATTTTTTCCATCCGTCCGCGATCATTGCTGGAAATGTAAAAGCCGCGCGACCGACGGAAAATGTGTCCGAACTCCTGGCAAGCCTTGCCGACGGTGGGCGTGTAAATGATCGGCATCAGTTCCTCCAGATTGTCCATCACCACGCGGTAAAATAGCGTTTCATTCCGGTCTTGCAACCCGACAATCTGGATGTAGCGCTCCAGGTCGCTGGACTTGCTGCGGAAGGTTTCCATCACACGCCGCACCTGTTGCTCGATGGTCTGGACATGCGGTGGCAGCAGGCCGCGCAGGCCCAGCGCATCACGCTCCGCCTCGGTGAAGGCGGTGCCCTTGTTGAAAATCGGATTGTGCAGCCAGTCAACGCCCTTGGCAGGCAGCGAGCGGTTGGTTTTTTTTTGCGTTGTCATATTTTGATGAGGTTGAATGAAGCAGCGATTCGTTAGTGATGATCAATAGCAGGTCGCCGCAGGTCTTGCTGGGTGTAAATTGCTAAAACCTTGACATATATTGCTCTGAAATAGAACGGTGTTTGACCCAGCACGCGGAAAAAAATCTGATTTGTCGCATGGCTGCATTTGCCTTCGTTGCTTGCGTCGGAAGTGAGGCTGGGGCTAAACTAGCCGCATGAAAATCCCTGGCTCAAACTCCGCGCAACCTGCTTTGGCCCGGCATTCCGGCAAACGGCTGGCCCTGATTCTTTTTTGCATCGCTCCCGCGCTGGACGGCTATTGCGCTGAAACCAATTCCATCCCCGCAACCAACATCGTTTCATACGCGCCCGCCGTTTTGCCCGGCAACGGACTGGCGCAACATCCGTTTCTTTATACCGGCGAGTGGGATCATCGCGCGAATCGTGACCAGACCATTTTCGTCGTCCGCGACGGCAAGGTGGTGTGGACTTATTCAATTCCGATAAATGACACCAACGGCACGTTGCAGGAACTTGGCGATGCCACGATGCTTTCCAATGGCAACATTGTTTTCTGTCGCAAAGTTGGCGCGAGCGAGATTACGCCGGACAAAAAAATCGTCTGGAACATGGACGCGCCCAAGGGCACGGAGATTCATTCCATCCAGCCGCTCGGCACGAATCGCGTTCTCATTGTTGAAAACGCGAAGCCGGCGAAACTGATGATCATCAACACGGTCACCGGCCAGACGGAAAAGGAAATGGATCTCCCGACGCCGCATCCAGACAAAAGCCCACACTTGCAATTCCGCCGCGTGCGCCTGACGAAGGAAGGCACATACCTGGCCGCGCATCTGGACGACAACAAAGTTGTGGAATACGACGCCGATGGAAAGGCCGTCTGGTCGTTCACCACGCCCGGCCCATGGGATGCCGTCCGCCTCAAGAACGGCAATACGCTAATCTCCTCGTATCACAACACCGTTCTCGAGGTGAACAAGCAGGGCCAAACCGTCTGGCAGTTTTCCGCGAAGGACATTCCCGAATACAAATGTTTCATTTTCCAGGAAGTGAACCGCCTCGACAACGGCAACACCGTGATCTGCAACTGGTGTCCCGCCGACATCAAAGACACGAAGCTTTGGCCCGGCACGGTGCAGGTGCTGGAAGTGTCGCCGCAGAAGAAAGTCGTCTGGGCGTTAAGCGAATGGAAAAATCCCGACCTCGGCCCGGCCTCTTCGATTCAATTGCTCGATGAACCCGGCACGCCGGAAAATCCCGGCGATTTGCAGCGGTGATTTTTTTCGAAGGATGAAACCAGGTTCAGATAAAAAACCCGGCCTCTCTCGCGGCGAGTTTTTGCGGCTGGGCGCACGCGGTGTCGGCGCGCTCGCCGTCCTTTCCGCGATGCCGGCAAAAACCTTGGCGCAAACCAACGCGCCCGCAGCACCGGCGAAATCCGCGCCGGAAATTTTCGACCTGCGCGAATTCGCGGATTGGATCGTGAAGGATTTTGCGCCGACGGTGAAATTGCCCGGCGGCGCAGGAAATTACGCGCGTTCGCCCGGCGAAACCGCGACGGAACTTTACGGTGTCGCGGACATGGCGTGCATTCTTTACACGCTCGGCGCGCTTCATCCTGACGAAAAGGAACGCGCGGAATGGGCGGCGGCGTTTCAGGCGTTTCAAAATCCCGACACCGGCTGGCTCGTCGAAAAATCGCCGACGCACGATCCGCTGCACAACACCGCGTTCGCGCTCGCGGCGATGCAACTGCTTGACCTCACACCGCAGCATCCGGTGAAAATGGGCGCGGAGTATTCCGACCCCGGCGCCTTTCTCAACACGCTCGACTGGAAGACCAAGGTCTACACCGAAAGCCACAAAGGCGCGGGCGTCGGCTCGATTTTTGCCCTCGTGCCGTCGCTGGGCACGCCCGAATGGTTTGAAAAGTATTTTGCCGCGTGCGACGCGCTGTTCGATCCGGACAACGGGCTGATGGGAAAAGAAAAACCGCCCGGCGGCGACTCGGATCAAATCGGCGGTTCGTTCCATTACAGTTTTCTTTACCAGAATTTCAACCGCCACATGCCGTTTCCCGAGCCGCGCATTGATTCCGTTCTTCGTTTGCAATTGCCCGACGGTTATTGGATGACGACTAACCATCTTTGGATGACGCTCGACGCTGTTTTTTTGATGACGCGCACGCTGCGCTATTGCCCGCATCGCTTCGACGACGTGTGCGCCGTCGTCCGCCGCGTCATGGGAATTTTGATGCGCGACGTTTTCAGCGCGGAAGGCCGCAAACAAACCTTCACCGGGCGGCTCGCCGTGCATTCCGTGACGGCCGCCATCAGCATCGCGGCGGAAGCGCAGCAATTTCTCGGCGCGAAAGAAATCGTCACCGAACGTCCGCTCAAGCTCGTGCTGGATCGCCGTCCATTTATCTGAAACTCCCGGTGAATTCTTCTTCAACATCCAAATCCCGCTCCGCCTTGCGTTGGCGCATGGCGTTTCTCGTCAGCGCGGCGATTGTCTTGAGCTATTTTGACCGGCAGACGCTGCCGTGGACTTTGAGCCATATCAAGGCGCAATATCCCTTCTCCGACCAGATCAAGGCGACGTTCGACTCCGCTTTTTTGGTCGCCTACGGGCTGATGTATCTGGGCGGCGGATGGCTGCTGGACCGGCTCGGCACGCGACGCGGATTTTTGTTGATCATGATTTTCTGGTCGCTGGCCGTCGCCAGCCAGGGATTGGCGGCCAATTACGGATTGCCCCCGGTTTTCGGCATGGCGTTTGCGCTGGTCATGCTGATGGCGAGTCAGTTTCTGCTCGGCATGGGCGAAGGCGGCGGTTTCCCGGCGGCGACGCGCGTCGTGGCCGAATGGTTTCCCGTCAACGAGCGCTCCACCGCGATGGGCATCATCAACGCCGGCACGGCGGTCGGCGCGATGATTGCGCCGTGGGTCATTTTTTTGGTGATGAATTACACCGGCTGGTTTGGCATCGCGCCGTGGCGCTGGGTGTTTTTGGTTTCCGGCGCCTTCGGCCTGCTCTGGACAATCTGGTGGGCGCTGGATTACCGGCCGCTGGACCGGCATCCACGCCTGTCGGAAGCGGAGCGCGCAAAAATCCTCGCCGGCCAGGAAACGCCGTCTGCCGAATCAGCGCGGCTGATTCCGCTCCGCGAAATGCTTTTGCACCGCGAAGTCTGGGCGGTGGTCGGCGCGAAATTTTTAAGCGATGGCGCGTGGTATTTTTACATATTCTGGCTGCCGAAATTTCTAATGGAAACGTTTCAAATCAAATTCAACGCCGCTACAAGCATCGGCTGGATTCCTTACGCGGCGGCGGGAGCCGGCTGCCTGATCGGCGGTGGATTTTCAAGCTGGCTGTTGTCGCGCGGATTTTCCGTCAACGCATCGCGCAAACTCGCGCTCGGCCTGAGCGCGGCGCTGATGCCGTGGGTGATGTTCGCGCCGCAATTGCATTCCCTCCCGGCGGTGATTTTTCTGTTCAGCCTCGCGTTTTTCGGCCAGCAATCCTGGTCCACGCTCGTGATGATTTTGCCGACGGACATGATTTCCAAACGCGCCGTCGGCACACTCGCCGGCCTTGTCGGTTTTGGCGGCGCGATGGGCGGCATCGTGCTCGGCCAGATTGTCGGCTGGCTGCGCGACCAAGGTTACAGCTACAGGCCGGCGCTCGTCATTTCCGGCTCGCTGCACCTCGCCGCGTTCATTTTGATTTGTCTGGTCATCCCGAAAATTCAACCGCTCAAAATTTCAGCCAACCAATAATTCAAAATGAAAATCAAAGAAATCCGCACGCGCGTCATTGAATGGCGCGGCAAAACCGTTCCGCTCCCGCCGCATTTTTGCACGAACCCGATGGACGCCGTCTCGCCCATGCTGACGAAATCCACGATGGGCACGTTCACGTTTCACAGCTGGCTGATCGTGGAAATCGTCACCGACAACGGCCTCGTCGGCCTCGGCAACGCCGCGCTCTCGCCGCGCGTCACCAAGCAGGTCATTGATCTTTATTTGAAGCCGCTGCTCATCGGCCAAGATCCCTGGGACACTGAATTTCTCTGGCAACACATGTATCGCAAGACGATGGCGTTTGGCCGCAAAGGCATCGGCATGGTTGCCATCAGCGCGGTGGACATCGCGCTCTGGGACATTCTTGGCAAGTCCGCGAAGCAGCCGGTTTATCGTCTGCTCGGCGGGCGCACGAAACCAAAAATTCCTGTTTACGCAAGCCGGCTTTACAGCACGCCGCTCGACGAACTCGCGCGTGAATCGAAGCGTTACAAAGACGAAGGTTACACGGCGATGAAAATGCGTTTCGGCTGGGGACCGACCGACG
>CAYPTV010000189.1:0-6289 GCA_964413505.1 uncultured Bifidobacteriaceae bacterium
ACGCTTTATCCCGAAACCAAATGCACTCCGGCGAGGGCGGTTGACATGTTGGAAATTTACGGCAGTGAACGGCTCTGGCTGAACAGCGCGTGTGACTGGGGCGTGAGCGACCCGCTGGCCGTGCCGAAAACCGCGCTGGAAATGAAACGGCGCGGACATTTGGAAAATGCGGTTGAAAAGGTGATTTTCCAGAACCCTAAAATGTTCTTAAGCCAGAGCCGGAATTTCAAGATTCCCCGGTCGTAGGAGTCGAGGCTCATTCTGAAAAAGTCAGAGACTCCTCACGTCGTCTCCTGCTCAATAATTTAGCGCCAGCAGCGTAGCCCGTCGCAGCGAACGTCAGTTCGCTCAAATTAAAGTCAGAGCGGACTCACGTCCGCTACTACATCAATCAAACCCGGCCCGTGAGCAAACGAACCTTCGTCGCATCCTTGACCACATGATAATTGGAAAGCCACCTCTGAGTTTTGGCGAACATAAGTCTCAGTGCTTTGAAGTCCTTGGATTATCCGCCTTGCGCGCGAGGATGATGAAGACTGCCTGCGTGATTTCCTCCGCCAGATGAGCGTCGCCCACCTGCCGCAATGCCACGGAATACACAAGATTGACGTGGCGCGTCACGAGCACGGCAAACGCCGCCTCGGAATCGTTCCGGGCGTAGTCCCGCAGCAGGGCCATGTCGTCGTTCGCCATTTCATCCATATCATTTACACCGGCGCGAAAAGGTAACGGAAAATCCCGCCGCCGGCCCGCTGAAAAGAAAAAATGAGCCGGATGAGGTGGACAATTTTTGTGTTACAAATGCCAAGAAATGCGGTTCACAGAATCGCGCGGGATGATAGTGTCAATTCAGTTTAACAAATCATGAAAATCACCGCTCCATGTGAAACCGCTCCCGGCGAGACCCGCGCGCCATTGACACCGGACTCCGTGGCCAAGCTCGTCAAGCTCGGCGCGCAGGTGGAAGTCCAGGCCGGCCTCGGCATCGCCGCCGGTTTCCCCGACGACGCCTACGCCAAAGCCGGCGCGACAACCACAACCGACCGCAAGGCGCTCATCAATTCCGGCGACATCGTGTTGCGCCTGCGCAAACCGCCAGTCGAGGAAATCGCCTGGCTCAAGTCCGGCGCCATCCACGCCAGCCTGCTCGACCCGTTCAACGAAAAGGAACTGGTCAACAAATTTGCCGAGCGCGGCGTCAGCGCCATCAGCATGGAATTCATTCCACGTTCCACCCGCGCGCAGAAGATGGACGTGCTTTCCTCGCAGGCGAACCTTGGCGGCTACGAAGCGGTCATTCTCGCCGCGCGTTATTCCAACAAAATTTTCCCCATGATGACCACGGCGGCGGGAACAATCCTGCCGTCCAAGGTGTTCATCATCGGCGTCGGCGTGGCGGGTTTGCAGGCCATCGCCACCGCAAAGCGCCTCGGCGCGAAGGTCACCGCCTACGACACCCGGCCCGTCGTCGAGGAACAGGTGAAGTCGCTCGGCGCACAATTCCTCAAGATAGATATTGGCGAGACCGGCCAGACCAAGGACGGCTACGCGAAGGCGCTCACCGAGGAACAGATCCAAAAGCAGCGCGACGCGATGAAGAAAACCTGCGGCGATTCCGACGTGGTGATTTCCGCCGCGCAGGTGTTCGGCCGCAAGGCGCCCATCCTCGTCACCACCGAAATGCTCAATGCCATGAAGCCCGGCAGCGTCGTTGTGGATCTCGCCGTTGAAACCGGCGGCAACGTCGAAGGCGTGAAATACAACGAAGTGATTGACCGCAACGGCGTGAAGATCATCGGCATCGCCAACCTGCCCGGCCGCGTGCCGCTCCATGCCAGCCAGGTTTATGCGGCGAACCTCGTCGCGCTCGTCGAGGAATTCTGGGACAAGAAGGAAAAGACCTTCGTCCTTAAGCTCGACGACGAAATCATCAAGGCCTGCCTTGTCACCCACGGCGGCAAGATCGTGAACGAAAAACTCATCCCCAAACCCAGCTAAACCACAAACCAACATATCTTATGGACACAAACATCCTCTTCATCTTCATCCTCGCGGTCTATGTGGGGTTTGAAGTCATATCCAAGGTCCCCTCCATGCTGCACACGCCTTTGATGTCCGGCACCAACGCCATTCACGGCATCATCCTGTTCGGCGGCATACTGGTGCTGGCCGATGCGGCCACGCTGCTCGCGCAGGTGCTCGGTTTCGTCGCGGTAGTTTTCGGTTCGGCCAATGTGTTCGGCGGCTTCATGGTCACAGACCGGATGCTGCAAATGTTCAAGAAAAAGAAATAACATGAATCCCACCTTTCCATTAATCATCATCGGCGTCGCCGTCCTGTTCATCAACGGCATCAAGTTCCTGAGTTCGCCGAAGACCGCGCGCAAGGGCAACCTCGTGGCGGCGGCGGGTATGCTCATCGCCTTCATCTTCCTCCTCAAGACCGACGGCAGCTCCGTCTGGTCGCACGGCTGGAGCATCAACTACACGCTCATCGTCATCGCCACCATCATCGGCCTCGTCATCGGCGCGGTCGGCGCGTATTCGGTCAAGATGACCGCGATGCCGCAGATGGTCGCGATGTTCAACGGCCTTGGCGGCGGCGCGGCGGCACTGGTCGCGAGCCTGGAATTCATCCGCGGCTCGCACAGCGACGCCGGCATCACGGCTTTCATCGCCGGCTCCATGCTGTTCGCCACGCTCATCGGCTCGCTCTCTTTTTCCGGCAGCGCCATCGCCTATCTCAAGCTCGAGGGGAAATTTGAAAAGCCCATGACATTCCCCGGCCAGAACATTTTGAACGGCCTCATCCTCCTCGTCATCCTCGGCCTGTGCGTTTTCCTCACCGCCAACGCCTCCAGCGCCAACGCCACCGCCGCCTTCATCCTCATGTTCTCGCTCGCGCTGTTCTTCGGCGTGGCGATGGTCATGCCCATCGGCGGCGCGGACATGCCGGTTGTCATTTCACTTTTGAATTCCTTCACCGGCCTCGCGGTCGCCGCGGACGGATTCGCCATCAACAATCTCGCAATGGTTGTCGCCGGAACGCTCGTGGGTTCCTCCGGCACATTGCTCACGCTCCTCATGTGCAAGGCCATGAACCGCCCTGTCACCAACGTCCTCTTCGGCGCATTTGGCTCCGGCGGCGGCGCGGCGGCGGCGGCTGGCGGCGTCGCCGGAACCGTCAAGCCCATTCAGGCCGACGAAGTCGCCCTGCTCCTGGCCTATGCACAGCGCGTCGTCATCGTCCCCGGCTACGGCATGGCCGTCGCGCAGGCGCAGCATTCCGTCCGCGAACTTTCCGACGAACTCGGCAAGCGCGGCGTCGAGGTGCAGTTCGCCATCCATCCCGTCGCAGGCCGCATGCCAGGACACATGAACGTCCTGCTCGCCGAGGCGAACGTCCCCTACGACCAGCTCATCGAAATGGAAGCCATCAACCCCTCCATGGACCGCGTGGACGTCTGCCTCGTCATCGGCGCGAACGACGTCGTCAACCCCGCCGCGCGCGAGGACAAGTCCAGCCCCATTTACGGCATGCCGATCATTGACGCCGACCATTGCAAGACCGTCATAGTCATGAAACGCTCCATGGCCGCCGGTTTTGCCGGCATCGAAAACCTCCTCTTCTACAAGGACAACACCCGGATGCTCTTCGGCGACGCCAAGGCCTCGCTCAACGCCCTCGTCACGGCGGTCAAGGCCAGTTGATCCATCATGTCAGTCAACATATCCAACTTGGAAACGCAACCCTTCTTGAAGGGAATGAACAGCCGGCATCTCGAACTGCTCGTGGAAAACTCCCTGCCCTCCGAATTCCACGCCGGCGACCGCATCCTGACCGAAGGCGGCACCGCCAACCGCTTCTATCTCATCCTCGAAGGCCGCGTGGAGGTGGAATCGCCCGCGCAGGACGGCGAACCCGTGTCCATCCAGACCCTCGGCCCCGGCGACATGCTCGGCTGCTCGTGGCTGTTCCCGCCGTATTGCTGGCGGTTCGACGCCCGCGCCGTCACGCCGACCAAGGCCCTGTGCTTTTACGGCACGCGCCTGCGCAAGCTCTGCGAGGAGAACCACGACCTCGGCTACGAACTGATGAAGCGCGTTTCCGAAGTCCTCGTCCAACGCCTGCAAGCCGTCCGCCTCAAACTGGCGGATCGCAACAAGAGTCTTCAATATTCGGAGTAAAGCATTCCGCCGTTCCGGTTCGCGCCGCAAATCGGCGGCGGCTCCGTCTCCCCAGGCGGCAGAGGGTTTCAAATGGTTCAACGCTCGACCTCACCCCGGCCCTCTCCTCCGAGGAGAGGGAGAATCGTCCGCCGCCTTCTTGAAAATTCGCGCGACTGGATTTGCCGGACAGTTTTCCGCCAGCCAGAAACCGTTCGCCGCGTTGTCCTCTCCTGGGGGGAGAGGAAACAGGTGAGGGCGGGCGTCCAAACAAAATTCATTCCGGCAAACGTCCATCCCAAAATGATCTTGCCGCCTTCGCCGCCTTCGCATCTTCGCGTAAAACACAAAGGCGGCCTCTGTGCCGGAGGCCGCCTTGCGGGCGATGAGGACATTAACACTGTCGCCCGGCAGCGGAATAAGGCGGATGAGATGACATTCCATATTGCCGCCACATCTCATCCTCACGATGTCCTCTCCATCTGTTAGACTTGGCGGCAAATTGTTCTATTCAACGGCCACGCCCTGTCCCCGGAGCGCGCCCGTCCCCGGGCGCAGCAACGTGGCAAACCAAGTCGTCATCGGAATAACCAACGCGCATCGCCGTCCGTCCCTTGCTGCGGCCGGGGACGGCCGCGCCCCGATTTTTCAATTCTCCGCTCACGGCACGGCGACCACCTGCGGGCCGCTCCCGGAACCTGCCCCGGCAAAATTGCGGGCGATGAGGACATTAACACTGTCGCCCGGCAGCGGAATAAGGCGGATGAGATGACATTCCATATTGCCGCCACATCTCATCCTCACGATGTCCTCTCCATCTGTTAGACTTGGCGGCAAATTGTTCTATTCAACGGCCACGCCCTGTCCCCGGAGCGCGCCCGTCCCCGGGCGCAGCAACGTGGCAAACCAAGTCGTCATCGGAATAACCAACGCGCATCGCCGTCCGTCCCTTGCTGCGGCCGGGGACGGCCGCGCCCCGATTTTTCAATTCTCCGCTCACGGCACGGCGATCTCCACCGGGTCGCTCGCGGGGCTTTCGCCGGTGACATTGCGGGCGGTGACGGCCAGCACCACCACCGTGCCGGAACTGACCGTCGGCAGCGTGAGGGTCAACTGGTCGTCCGACGCGATCTGGTCGGTCACCGCGCTGCCGTCACTTTTCAACGTCACAATCACGCGGCAATTGTCCGCGCGACGCGGGATGTGCCATGACACAATCAGCGTGTGGCTGCCCGCCGCACCGGCGGTCGCCGCCAGGTTGGTGGGCGGTTTGGGCGTGGGAATGTCGCACGGCCTTTGGAAACCGAAGGCATACCAGCGCACATCGTCGTCCTCGATGAGCTGCTCCAGCTCCGTGCGCAACCCGGTGATGCGCGCGCGTCCGGCGGCGATGCCGGCCTTGAAATTGGCCAGGGCAATTCCGGCGTCGGTGTCGCCCTGGTTGCTGGCGGTCTCGGCGGCTGAGATGGCCTTGGCCGCGGCGTCGCACGCGGCGGCGGTGCAGGCCACGCCCTGTATGCTGGCGGTCTCGCGGCTGGCATTGACTGTATAATAGGCGCGCAACTGCTGGAGCATGACCAGCGGCACGGTGGGCACGGCCAGCGAACCGCTGAATCCGGCGCTCGTCCAGTTGGAATTCCAATGTTCGCCCAGCACGGGCATGAGGGCATGGATGCAGGTGCGGCACAGATGCACACCGGCGGCGCAGGCGGTGTTGAATGCGGCGGTCAAGGCGACCTGTTTTTCCTGCGCGGCGTTCCACAAGGCCTTGAGGCCGGGCACGGCAGGCGGCACACCGCCGGGACCGGCGGGCGTGCCAACCAATGCGTCGTGATTTGCGCGGATGTTAATTTCGGTGTTATGCACCAGACCGATGGCGGCACCGTAAGTGTGCGCGCCATCGGCGGCATTGCTAAGTTGCAGGACAAGAGGTCCGTAACTTTCGGGTGATGAATTGTCTGCCATAGTTTTTCTGTCTCCTTCTGTTTGATTTTAGTTGTTTTGGGGTAAAATTGGGGTTTCTGATGCGTCGAGACCTGTTTTTGGGAGCCGAAAACTGCCGTCGACGTCGTCGAGACCTATTTTCGGGAGCCAGAAACTGCCTTCGACGTTGTCGAGACCT
>CAYPTV010000190.1:0-6272 GCA_964413505.1 uncultured Bifidobacteriaceae bacterium
GTCGCTAGGGCGCTGCTTGCCGGATAAAGTTTGGTGGCCTTGAATCCTTCGGTGATATTGTGCAGGAGGCTGATTTCATGGCTGGCGAACAGCGGCAGCAAATTTTCGAAGCAGACTGAAAAGGTCCAAAAAAGAAATTCCCCTTTTTTGTCCCACAATGCCAGCTTGGAGCCGGAAACTCCATTGTAAGCCAGAATATCTCCCGGCATGAGGCGGTGGGTGGCCGCCTTTGAGGTGAATTTGCCGGTGCCTCCCTTGGAAAACAAAAAAGTCAGGCCCTCCCCCGTTTGATCGAGTTCTTCAGGATATTTTAATCGCGCCAGCCGCAATGCCAGATGATCTTGTTTGTTCAGCTCACACCTCATTAAAAAAATTGTCCAACGAACCGCCTGTCATAAAAAGTGCGGGAAACCGGAATAAAACAATTTGCCCGCAACCCGCGCCCCAGTTTGCCTTATTACAGCCTGTTTTTCATTTTAGGCACCGACATTCTGACGTCTCCCACTTGATGCAGTCAAGACAAGCTTCTTGGAAACCGCGTTCTCAATTCGGACTGCGTCCGGCATCCCGGCAATCATTCCCGGCACCATATAACATTAAGGGACGAACGAATTCAAAGTCTATACACAATCAAAACAAACTAATGCACTTTTGGGACATCCGGCATGGAAACAACGCCCGGACTGCTGCGCGGCAAAATTTTTGCGTGTCCAAAAATCATGCAGCCAGGCGCGTGTTAGCTCATGTTTTTAGACATAGGCTTCCCACAAATGCCGGCATTTCCATCGACCCCAATCGCTGTGTGATTTTTCACCGGATTGCAAACTAACTTTGACAATCGAAGGTTTGACGGGTATTTTTGCATCTGCGACTGAAGAAACAGGCAAAGGAAATCAGGCGTTGGTCGCAGGGCGTTTACCAAAAAGGCAGGCATTGACTTGATTTTGATTTGCCACAAAATTGTCGTGACAGCTCAAAACAACAAATTTACCGCAAACTTAAAGGGTTCAATCAATTTCTTGCCTGCGATTGATGATGGCAACGATTATGCTTACAGCGGTGCAATGATGCAGGCACATCATTTACATCGGCGGCGTTTCACGCTTTCTTCACTGCGCTTTTTGATTTGCGCGGCGATGCTCTCTTTTTTGCCCGCGTTGCCGGCCAACCAGGTTACGCTGGCATGGAATCCGAGCGTTGCAAATGTCTCGGGCTACAAAATTTATTACGGCGTCGCGAGCGGCGTCTATACCAATTCCATTGACGTTGGCAACGTGACGAACGCAACCATCACCGGGCTGGTTCCGTTCACGACCTATTTTTTTGCCGCAAAATCTTATGACGCCTTCGGTGTCCTGAGTGATTTTTCAAACGAAACCAAACTGATGGTCTATCCGCCTGCGAGCATAGCCCCGGCTGCCCATGGCAACAGCCAGATTGCTTTTAACATTTCCGGGCCTGCCGTTCCAAACCTGCTGTCAGCCACCTCCAATTATCCGAATCTTCTCTACGTCGTGCAGGCTTCCACCGACCTCGTGCATTGGGTTGCCGTGCAGACAAATGTCGCCCCATTTACTTTTGTGGATCCAAACGCAAGCCAGTTCAGCCATCGTTTCTATCGCACGGTCAACGTGCCAAGCCCGATGGTTGATTCAATGCCCGTCTTTGCCGCTTCCAATCCTTTCAGCAACGGCCAGATCACCTTTAATGTCTCCGGAGTCACAAATATCCCATTGCAATACGTCGTGCAGGCTTCCACCGACCTTGTGAACTGGGTTTCGTTGCAGACAAATACATCTCCGTTTGTGTTTGTGGATACAAATGCGAGCCAGTTCAGCCAGAGATTTTATCGCACTTATTATCTCCTGCCGTCGCCTTGATCTGGAAAACGGGTGGCCGGCGGCGTTCAAATTAATTCCAGATCAGAGGCGTCGAGTTTGACCGCAGCAGCCTGGCTGATGAAATCCAGCCGGAGCAGAACCGTGGTCATGCCGTAGCGTTTTTCCACCCAGCCCTCGATTCCCCGCAGCGGACCGTTTTTTATTTTAACGCGCATTCCATCCCCGATTGTCGGCGCAAGGCGGATTTCCAAATCGGTTTCCAACGCGCGCTCGACCTCGTCCAGTTGCCGCACGAACAGATTCTGGTCAGCGATTTCCAGAAGATTGGCCAGATGGCCGCTTTGGAGGACGACTCCGCGTTTGTCTGCCGGGATGTGGACAAAAAGATAACCCGGAAAAAGCGGCTTCTGGAACACGGCCGTTTTTCCGCGATACTTGCGAACCGACCGGTAGCAAAGCAGGCGGGCATGAAGTTTCTCCCGCTCGCAATATAGCTGCAGTTTTTTCTCGCAACGCGGGCGCGTGTGGGCGGCATACCAAAGCAGATGGTTCACGCCCATCAGCTTGTTTGCCCGCAGCCGGGTGTCAACTGTAGAGTTTATTTGCTTTTGGCCGCAGCGATTCTGTTGTATAGAAATTTCGGAGAGGATGGACAAAAGATGAAAAAAGCCGGATTGATATTGGTGGTGGATGACAGCAGCGAAATTCGCCAGCTGTTTTCAATCTGCCTGCGCAAAGCCGGCTACGAGGTGCTGGAGGCGGCGACCGGCAAGCACGGGCTTCTCCTGACGCGCGCTTATTCCCCCGATTTGGTGCTGCTGGATGTGCGGCTGCCGGATGTCAGCGGAGTGGAAGTCTGCCGGCAAATCAAAACCGACCCGTCGCTGAAAGATGTCTTTGTGGCATTGTGTTCCGGCGAGGCGACGAACGAAGAGGACAAAGTGGGTGGTTTTCATACCGGCGCGGATGAATATCTCGTCAAGCCGCTGGGCGTTCCCGAACTGCTGGCGCGGGTCCAGACGCTTGTGCGGCTCCGCAACACCACTGCCGCGCTTCGCAAGAGCGAAGATCATCACCGCCGGCTGATTGACATCCTGCCGGATGCGGTCTGCCTGATCCACCCGAAGGGACGGCTGTCGGCGGTCAATTCGCAGGCGCTCGCGCTGCTCGGCTATTCCAACGCCGATGAATTGCTCCAGAAAAACATCTTTGAACTCACGCCGACGGACGAGCACGAACGTATTCAGGCGGACATAGTCACGGCGTTGAAGACCGGGATCATCCGCAATGTCGAATACACCATGTTGAAAAAGAACGGGACAGCCTGCCGCGTGGAATTGAGCGCGACCGTTTCGCTCGGTTTCAATGACCAGCCCGCCGGCCTGTTAAGCGTGGTGCGCAACATCACCGAAAGCAAGCGGGCGCAGGAAGCCCTTCAGGACAGCGAAGAACGATTCCGGCAAATGGCGGACAACATCCAGGAAGTTTTTTGGATGAGCACCGCAGATAAAAGCAACATCATCTATGTCAGCCCGGCTTATGAGAAAATCTGGGGACAGTCTTGCAGCAGCCTTTACGCCTCGCCCAAAAATTGGATCGAAGCCGTTCATCCCGATGACCGCAAAGCCGTGTCTGAAAGCGCCCTCACAAAACAGGCCGCCGGCGAGTATGACGAAGTCTATCGCATCATCCGCCCCGACGGCTCGATCCGGTGGATTCAGGACCGCGCCTTTCCCATCCGCGACACTTCTGGAAAAATCTACCGCATCGTCGGCATCGCCGACGACATCACCAAGCGCAAGGAAGCCTGGGATGCGCTGGGTGAAAGCGAAGCGCGCAAACGCGCCATCATGCAGGCGGCGCTGGACGGCATTGTCACCATTGACCACGAGGGGCGGATGGTAGAATTGAATTCAGCTGCGGAAAAAATCTTCGGCCAGAGCCAGTCCAAGCTCATCGGTGAAAATGTTTTGGGGGTGATTCCCGCCTCGTTCAAACCATGGTTCAAAAGCGGCCTCGTCAATTGTTTTGCCGGAGTCAAAGGACCCATTCAAGGCAGCCGGATCGAAATGCCGGCGTTGCGGACGGATGGAAGCCATTTTTTCGCCGAGTTCACCATCACCCAGATCCGGCTTTTGGGACGCCCGATGTTCACGCTGTATATCCGCGACATCACCAAGCACAAGCACGCCGAGGCGGAATTGCGGTCGCTGCCGCAGCGCATCATCAAGGCGCAGGAAGACGAGCGCTCGCGCATCGCCCGGGAATTGCACGACGGCATCAACCAGATGATCGCCTCGGTGAAAATGCGGCTCCGCAAAGTGGAGGACAGCCTGCCGGACCTCAAGCCGGCGGCCCGGGAGATTCTGCGCCGTTGCGACCGCCTTCTCGTGAAGGTTCTGGAGGAGAACCGCCAGATCGCGCACAACCTCCGGCCGACGGAATTGGACAATTTGGGGCTGTCCACCGCTTGCAGCAATTTCTGCAACGAAGTCCAGTTGCGGACGCACCTGAAGTTTCAATACAAATTCATTCCTTTCAACCAGCGGCTCTCTTCTGCGATTGAATTAAACCTCTTTCGCATCGTGCAGGAGGCCGTCAACAACATTGAAAAATACGCCCGGGCGAAATCGGTCAAACTGCAAATCCAGTTTGTCAGAAATTCGCTGGTTCTGAAAATTCAGGACGATGGCAACGGGTTTGATGTCAAAAATCTGAAGAGCAACGGAAAAATGCTTCATGGTCTTGGCCTGACCAACATGCGCGAGCGGGCGTTGTCTTTGGGCGGCACCTGCGAAATAGCATCCGTGCCCGGGGCGGGAACCACCATCATCGTGCGCGTGCCGGTAAAGGCTGCGCAAAAGGGAACCCCATCCAAAAGGGGAAAATCGCCTCCGACACTCAACAAAGTCCACGACGAACTGACGGTGCAGGAAATCTTAAAATTCAGGACGATGGGCAGATGATTTCTGTCATTTGCGGCTGTCTTCAACCCATGAGACGGCGTAGCGAATCAAGGCGTTGGAACTTTCCAATTTGAGCTTGCGGCGGATGCTTTTGCCATGCGCATTGACTTCCGCGCCGGACAGTCCGGTTTGACGGGATATTTCCTGCGTGCTTTTGCCGTGGCCAAGCGATTCCAAAACTTCAAGCTCCGAATCCGTCAACGAATCCAGCGGATCCGGCACTTTTCCCGCCGTCTGCTTCAAGTTGTCTCTTTCAAAGACATCGTCGCTGACATGGATGTGGCCGGCCAGGACATCGTGGATCGCAAGAACAATTTCCTGCGGGTCGGCCTGTTTCATGACGTAACCATCACCCCCCGCGCGCAGGACACGCTGGGCATAAAGAGCCTCATCAAACATGGAGACAACCAGCAGCTTGACCACAAGCTTCAGGTCCCGGATTTCCTTGATCAATTCCAGCCCGCTTTTTCCCGGCAGTCCCAGGTCCACGACAGCCAGATCCGGCTTCAATTTGATGATGGACTTGAGGGCTTGCCTGGCATCGCCCGCTTCACCGCACACCGTCAAATCCTCCTCTGCGCTCAACAATTTCGACAAGCCGTCCCGAAAAACCGGATGATCTTCCACCAGAAAAATCCGGTTTTTCCGCACGCCCGTTTTCTTCTTAAGGAATTTTGCCATAATCGCCTGAAATTTTCAAGATTCTAACCCGTGCCGGTCGGCGCACAAGTTAATTGGAGGGAAAATACATTCATAATTGGGACTTGACGCCGACCAGCATTCTTCAGACCTGTTCCAAACTTCTTCCCGGACAGGTTTTTCCAGGCAGCCCCCCCCCCAGCTTTCCATGTCCTCATAATGATATTGGTTGTCTCAAATTCGCATAGATGCAAAACGAATTCCACATAGAGTTATAAGAATTAGTAACACGTATTCCATATTGTGCAAAAAAACACCGAGCCTCAATTGACAACTGTGCTGATAGTTGATGACGACATTGATATTCGTCTTTTAACCAAGGTGTTTCTCAACAATTTTGGATACGAGGTGGATTGCGCAAATTCCGCCGGCGAGGCGCTCGCCCGGTTTAATCCCGGACTCCACGACCTGGTCTTGACCGACAATTCCATGCCGGGCATGACCGGCGGTGAAATGGCACACATCATCAAAATGCGCTCCCCGTCCACGCCCGTGGTGATGTGCTCCGGAAATCCCCCCAGCGATTGTTCGTCCATTGATGTTGTCATCAAAAAACCTACCTACCTTCTCGCCATCAAAGATGCCATTGACAAGCTCGTAGCCACGAAAAAATTTCTTCCCTCCAATCCCTGTAGCGTCGGTTGAAACCCGGTTTGTGATTTCAGCGGACGGCGGCCTTCGTCAAAAAATGAAGGATTCGGACTCGCGAATTCCGTTTGTGAGCCAAGGAAAATCCTTCTCCGGTGAATAACTCCGGTTCAGCCAG